>JALYPE010000474.1 GCA_030856525.1 Pseudomonadota bacterium
GGGAGCGGGCTTGCTCGCGAAAGCGGACTTCCATTTTGCTGGATTCTGTGGGGTGTACTCGTTTTACTGTAGGAGCTGGCTTGCCAGCTCCCACAGTGCACCGCATTCAACCGTGACATCCAGCCGAGTTCGCTCCCGCCATCGCGCACAGGCTGCTTCCACAATTTGATCTGACCACAAAATCAGGCTTGCGCGCGAATGACGGCGACGCGGTTCAGAGACGGCGACGCGGTTCAGAGAAGGGCGAACGGTGCGCTGCGATCTCCCAGGCTAGCGCCGCGCAAACGTATCCGCGCGACTGCCCGAGACTTTGCGGCAGTGCACCAGCGCATCACGAATCATGAAGTTCACCAGGGTCGGCGACACGCCCAGTTCCTTGGCGATGTCTTTTTGCGGCACGCCGTGCAGGCGGTACATCTCGAAGGCGTAGCGCGTGCGGCTGGGCAGCTCGGTCAGCGCGTCGGCGATGTTTTCCAGAGTCGAGAAATTGATGTGCGAGGTTTCCGGCGAAGCGCCTTGAATCACCACGTTCAACCCCTCCTCTTCAGGGCCCGAATACTTCTGTTCCAGCGCCTGCTTGCGATAGTGATCGATCGCCAGATTTCGCACGATTTGAAACAGATAACTGAGCTGAGCCTTGAACGACGACGTGATCTGCGGCGCCGATTGCAGGCGGAAGAACGCATCTTGAACCACATCTTCGGCGCGTGACCGGCAGCCGGTAATACGCGCTGCGATCTTGACCAGAATCAGTCGGTTGTCGACGAATGCCTGAAGTAGCGGTGAATCGCACCTGCTTGTGGATACTTGTTCCGTCATGGAAATCACCTTGCTGCAAATGGGGTCGTGGGACGTCAAGCGCTGAGGAGCCGTCCTACACATCGAGCGACAAATTAGGCTTAATGATAATGATTGTCAATTGAGAAAGAGAATTAATGCGCCACAAAAATGCAGGCTGAGGACTGCGACACATGGCCACACCTTGGCCATTCCGTGACCTGATGACGATCAGGCCTGCCGACTAATTATTTGCAGGCGTCATCCGTTCTCATTGGTGATGGAACCGGGTGAAAGCTCGTTTCCAAGCGCACTTCCAATGCCTTGCGCGGTCGGCGAAGACCACGCCCTGCATGCCCTCAACGGGCGTGGCGTTACAACACCGATACCCCTTGCAAGCCGAAATCAGGCAGGAAACCTCATGACCGACGCGTTCGAAATCCCAAGTACCCTGATTCAGGCCCTCCAGCGCCGCGCGGCCCTGACACCGGATCGGGTGGCTTTGCGCTTTCTCGCCGAAACCGCCGATCAGACCGTGGTGCTCAGTTATCGCGAACTGGACCAACGGGCACGGATGATTGCCGGTGCGTTGCAGGCGCAAGCGGATTTCGGTGATCGCGCGGTGTTGCTGTTTCCCAGTGGTCCGGACTACGTAGCGGCATTTTTTGGCTGTCTGTACGCGGGCGTGATCGCAGTACCGGCTTACCCACCTGAATCGGCCAAGCGTCATCATCAGGAGCGTCTGCTGTCGATCATCAGCGATGCCGAACCGCGTCTGTTACTGACCAGTGCCGACCTGCGCGACGCGTTGCAGCACATCGAAGGCGCACCGCCGCTGCTGTGCGTAGATACCTTGGCGGCTGAGCTGGCCGGGCAATGGATTGAGCCGGTTCTTGAACACGATCACATCGCTTTCCTGCAATACACCTCCGGCTCCACCGCGTTGCCCAAAGGCGTGCAGGTCAGCCACGGCAATCTGGTCGCCAACGAATTGCTGATTCGTCACGGCTTCGGCATCGACCTGAACCCCGACGACGTGATCGTCAGCTGGCTGCCGCTGTACCACGACATGGGCCTGATCGGCGGTCTGTTGCAGCCGATTTTCAGCGGCGTACCGTGCGTCTTGATGTCGCCGGCGTACTTCCTCGGCCGCCCATTGCGCTGGCTGGAAGCGATCAGCGACTACCGTGGCACCATCAGCGGCGGTCCTGATTTCGCCTATCGCTTGTGCAGCGAGCGGGTCAGCGAATCGGCGCTGGCACGTCTCGATTTGAGCAAGTGGCGAGTGGCTTATTCCGGTTCGGAACCGATTCGCCTCGATACCCTGGAGCGCTTCGCCGAGAAGTTCGCCCCTTGCGGTTTCACCCCCGGCAGTTTCATGGCGTCTTACGGTTTGGCTGAAGCCACGCTGTTCGTCGCCGGCACTGCACGGGGGCAGGGGATTGGCAATCTGCGCGTGGACGATCAGGCGCTGGCGCAAAACCGCGCCGAGCCGGGCGAAGACAGTGCGATCATGAGTTGCGGCATCAGTCAGCCGGATCACGCGGTGCAGATCGTCGATCCGCTCGCGCTCACCGAGCAGGCCGAAAACACCGTCGGCGAAGTCTGGGCGACCGGGCCGAGCATCGCCCATGGTTACTGGCGCAACCCGCAAGCGTCGGCGCAGACTTTTGTCGAGAAGGCCGGCCGCACCTGGCTGCGTACCGGCGATCTGGGGTTCATGCGCGAGGGTGAGTTGTTCATCACCGGGCGCTTGAAAGACCTGCTGATCGTGCGTGGGCAAAACCTCTATCCGCAAGACATCGAACAGACCATCGAGCGCGAAGTGGAAGTGGTGCGCAAAGGTCGGGTCGCTGCGTTTGGAGTAAACGTTGGCGGCCAGGAAGGCATCGGCATCGCCGCAGAAATCAGCCGCAGCGTGCAGAAAATCCTGCCGCCGGACGCGTTGATCAAAGCCATTCGTCAAGCGGTGGCGGAGGCGTATCAGGAAGCGCCGAGCGTGGTGGTATTGCTCAATCCCGGCGCATTGCCAAAGACCTCCAGCGGCAAACTGCAACGCTCGGCGTGTCGCCATCGCCTGGCCGATGGCAGCCTCGACAGCTACGCGCTGTTCCCGTCGGTGACCATGGAAAAACCTAAGGAAATCGACTCGGCTTCGGAACTGCAAACGCGGATCGGCCGAATCTGGTCCGAGCAATTGCAGGTTGAACAGGTGGCCAGCGATGACCATTTTTTCTTGCTCGGCGGCAACTCCATCGCCGCCACGCAGGTGGTGGCGCGGCTGCGTGAAGAACTGGGCCTGGAGCTGAACCTGCGCCTTTTGTTCGAAACGCCCACCCTAAGCGCTTTTGCCAGCGCAGTGGCTCGGCTGCAACAGGACGGCGGCGTCGCCCAAGGTGCGATCACGCGGTTGTCGCGCAGCGAAGCGCTACCGCAATCGCTCGCGCAAAACCGTCTGTGGATCACCTGGCAACTCGACCCGCAGAGCAGCGCCTACAACATCCCTGGTGCTTTGCGCTTGCGTGGCGAACTGGATGAAAACGCTTTGCGCGCCAGCTTTCAGCAACTGCTCGACCGCCACGAATCCCTGCGCACGCGGTTCTTCGAACGTGATGGTGTGGCGCTGCAACAGGTCGATGCCCGTGCCGAATTCAATCTGCAAAAGATCGACCTCAGCGACCTGCCCGTCGCCGAGCGTGAAGCCCGCGCGCTGCAAATCCGTGAGGACGAAGCACGCAGCCAATTCGATCTGCAAAAGGGGCCTCTGCTGTGGGTGACGCTGGTGCGCCTGGACGATGACGATCATCAATTGCTGGTGACGCTGCATCACATCATCGCCGACGGCTGGTCACTGAACGTGTTGATCGATGAGTTCTCGCGCCTATATGCCGCCGCCTCTCAAGGCCAGACTGCGACGCTCGCAGCGCTGCCAACGCAGCACGCCGATTACGGCAGCTGGCAGCGTCAATGGCTGGCGCAAGGTGAGGGCGAGCGACAGCTGGCGTACTGGAAAGCGCAATTGGGCGAGGAGCATCCGACCCTGAGTCTGGCCACCGATCACCCACGCTCGGCGCAGCAGACCTTCAGCGCGGCGCGTCATTCGATGGCACTCGGCACGGCGTTGAGCAAAGCGATTCACCTGACTGCGCAGGCCCACGATGTGACGCCGTTCATGCTCTTGCTGGCGGCGCTCCAGAGCCTGTTGCACCGCTACAGCGGCCAACGGGACATCCGCATCGGGGTGCCGAACGCCAACCGCCCGCGCCTGGAAACCCAAGGCCTGATCGGCTTTTTTATCAACACCCAAGTGCTGCGCGCCGAGGTGGATTCGCGGCTGCCCTTCGCCGAGCTTCTGGCGCAAACCCGTCAGGCCGCATTGGGCGCGCAGGCGCATCAGGACCTGCCGTTCGAACAGTTGCTCGAAGCGTTCCCACAGGCGCGTGAACAAGGCCTGTTCCAGGTCATGTTCAATCATCAGCAACGCGACCTGAGTGCGCTGCGACGCTTGCCGGGACTGCTAGCCGAAGAACTGTCGTGGCACAGCCGCGAAGCCAAGTTCGATCTGCAACTGCACAGCGAGGAAGACCGCAACGGGCGCTTGAGCCTGTCGTTCGATTACGCCAGCGAACTGTTCGGCGCAGCGACCATCGGGCGCCTCGCTGACCATTTCTGCAACTTGCTCAACGCCGTTTGTGCACAACCGCAAACCGCTGTCGGCGACCTGCCATTGCTCACGCCGGGCGAGCAGGATCAGCAAAAAAACTGGAGCGCCGCGCCGTGTGCTCCGGCAAGTCAGTGGCTGCCGGAACTGCTCAACGAACAGGCGCGGCGCACACCGCTCAGTACCGCGCTGATGTGGGACGGCGGCAGCCTCGACTTTGCCGAACTGCACACCCGGGCCAATCGCCTCGCGCATTACCTGCGCGACAAAGGTGTCGGCCCGGACGTCTGCGTGGCCATCGCGGCCGAGCGTTCGCCGCAACTGTTGATCGGCCTGCTGGCGATTATCAAGGCGGGCGGCGCCTACGTGCCGCTGGATCCAGAGTACCCGGCCGAGCGTCTGGCCTACATGCTCAGCGACAGCGGCGTCGAACTGCTGCTCACGCAAACGGCATTGCTCGGGCGTTTGCCGGCCAGCGCTGGCGTCAGCGTCATCGCCATGGACGCGCTGCATCTTGAGAGCTGGCCAAGTCAGGCGCCGGGCCTGCATCTGCAGGGCGACAATCTTGCGTACGTGATTTACACCTCGGGTTCGACCGGCCAGCCCAAAGGCGTCGGCAACACCCACGCAGCACTCGCCGAGCGCCTGCAATGGATGCAGAGCACGTATCGACTCAACGACACCGACGTGCTGATGCAAAAGGCGCCGATCAGTTTCGACGTGTCGGTGTGGGAATGCTTCTGGCCGTTGATCACCGGTGCCCGTCTGCTGCTGGCAGGCCCCGGTGAGCATCGCGATCCACAGCGTATTGCCCAACTGGTTCAGCAATACGGCGTGACGACGCTGCACTTTGTGCCGCCATTGCTCTCTTTGTTTATCGACGAGCCGCTGAGCGCCGAATGCACCAGCCTGCGACGGCTTTTCTCCGGCGGTGAAGCCTTGTCGGCGGAGCTGCGTGACCGAGTGCTGGCGCAGTGGCCGGCGGCGCAGTTGCACAATCGCTACGGCCCGACCGAAACCGCGATCAATGTCACCCACTGGCACTGCACCACGGAGGATGGCGAGCGTTCGCCGATCGGGCGTCCGTTGGGCAATGTCCTCTGCCGGGTGCTCGACAGCGCGCTCAATGTGCTGCCGGCCGGTGTGCCAGGCGAACTGTGTATTGGTGGCATCGGTCTGGCGCGTGGCTATCTGGGGCGACCGGGTTTGACCGCCGAACGCTTCGTGGTCGATCCGCTGGGCGAGCAGGGCGCGCGCCTTTATCGCACCGGCGACCGGGCACGCTGGAGCGCCGATGGCGTGATCGAATACTTGGGTCGTCTCGATCAGCAAGTCAAACTGCGCGGCTTTCGCGTCGAACCCCAGGAGATCGAAGCGCGCCTGCTCGCGCAGTCCGGTATCGCTCAAGCGGTGGTGCTGGTGCGCGAAACAGCGGCGGGTGGGCAACTGATCGGTTACTACACCGCCCCTGATTGCAACGAATCTGCTGATGACCGAAGCGTGCGTCTGAACGCTGCGCTGGCCGCCGAGTTGCCGGACTACATGGTCCCGGCGCAGCTGATACGGCTGGAGCAGATGCCGCTCAGTCCCAGCGGCAAACTCGACCGGCGCGCCTTGCCGGAACCGCAGTGGCAAGTGCGCGAACACATCGAGCCGGTCACGGCGCTGGAGCAGCAGATTGCCGCGATTTGGCGCGATGTGCTGGGCCTGGCGCAAATCGGTCTGCGCGACGATTTTTTTGCGCTCGGCGGCCACTCGCTGCTGGCCACGCAAATCATCTCGCGCAGCCGTCAGGCCTGCGACGTCGAGTTGCCGTTGCGAACAGTGTTCGAGCACAGTGAACTCGGTGCTTTCGCCGAGCAGGTTCGGCTGATTCAAGTCAGTGGCATCACCAACAGACAGCCGCCCATCGCCAAGGTCGACCGGCGCAATCCGGTGCCTCTCTCCTATTCCCAGCAACGCATGTGGTTCCTCTGGCAGATGGAGCCGGACAGCCCGGCGTACAACGTTGGCGGCATGGCCCGGCTGCGCGGCGTGCTCGATGTCGGACGTTTCGAAGCGGCGCTGCACGCACTGATCATGCGCCACGAAACTCTGCGCACTACGTTTCCGAGCATCGACGGCGTGGCGCAACAGCGGGTGCACGGGGACACCGGCGTGCGCCTGGACTGGAAAGATTTTTCGGCACTGGACGTCGACCTCCGTCAACAACGGGTGCAAGCGCTGGCCGACTTCGAGGCGCACCAGCCTTTCAATCTGGAAACCGGTCCGCTGTTGCGCGCGTGCCTGGTCAAGACCGCCGAGCATGAGCATTATCTGGTGCTGACCCTGCACCACATTGTCACCGAAGGCTGGGCGATGGACATCTTCGCCCGCGAACTCAGTGCGCTGTATGAAGCCTTTGTCGATGACCGTGAGTCACCCCTGCAACCCTTGCCGGTGCAATACCTCGATTACAGCGTCTGGCAGCGTCAGTGGCTGGAATCCGGGGAGCGTCAGCGCCAACTGGATTACTGGACGGCGCAACTGGGCCGTGAACATCCGCTGCTGGAGCTGCCCGCCGACCGGCCGCGCCCCGCGGTGCAAAGTCATCAAGGCGAGCTGTACCGGTTCGATCTGAGCGATGACC
>JALYPE010000478.1 GCA_030856525.1 Pseudomonadota bacterium
GCACTGGCAAGGTCTTGTAAGGGTGCTAAATTTGGGCCGCTTCGCGACCCGACGGGGGCAAGCCCCCTCGCCACAGAACTCTGCTCTGCAGTAGGCGGGGTGATCGTACAACCGTGTTGAGCTATGATGCGCTTTCAGCCGAATTTTCGAGACAGACGTTCACCATGGAAAACCCGATCGACGTGCCACGCCTCCCTCGCAAGCGCCGCAGCCTCGCACAGGAATTGGTGACGGTGCTGTCCGAGCAGATTCGCGACGGGCAACTCAAGCGTGGCGACAAGTTGCCCACCGAGTCGGCGATCATGGATGCCCATGGCGTCAGCCGCACCGTGGTGCGCGAGGCGATTTCCCGTTTGCAGGCGGCCGGGCAGGTGGAAACCCGTCACGGCATCGGCACCTTTGTGCTCGATACGCCGAGCCCGAGTGGCTTCCGTATCGACCCGGCCACGGTGGTCACCCTGCGTGACGTGCTGGCGATTCTGGAACTGCGCATCAGCCTTGAAGTGGAATCTGCCGGGCTCGCCGCGCAACGCCGCAGCCCCGAGCAGCTGGCTCTGATGCGCGCCGCGCTGGATGCCTTGAACGAGAGCGCGGCCCACGCCAGTGATGCCGTGGCGTCGGACTTCCAGTTTCACCTGCAGATAGCCCTGTCCACCGGCAACCGCTACTTCACCGACATCATGACTCACCTCGGGACCAGCATCATTCCTCGCACGCGCCTCAACTCTGCGCGCCTGGCCCATGATGACCAGCAACACTACATGGGTCGCCTGAGCCGTGAGCACGAAGAAATCTACGACGCCATTGCCCGCCAGGATTCCGATGCCGCCCGCGCGGCAATGCGCTTGCACCTGACTAACAGCCGTGAACGTCTTCGCCATGCGCATGAAGAAGCTGAGGCCCAACGCGGCTAGTGCGTGTACGAGAGATCGTTGCCACGCGATGCGTGGGAACGATCACATCGCAAAACTTCGATCAGGGCCTGATATGTAGCAGCACAGGCGCCGAGTACGGCTCCAGGCTCGACTCGTCAGCGAATTTGTAACGTAATTCGATTTCCATATTCCGGTAATCCTCCAATACCGCTTTCGGGATTTTCAGCTCGATCGCGGTGAGTTTCACCGCGTCATCAATTCTGTCGTTCCAATACCCGGCCGGCTCCTCGACACCCGTCCAGTCGGGTTCGTCCGGATCCATCCCGAGGATCGGGTACACATCCCAGTTGGGCGCGATGCCTTCATGGTCCGGCACCTCGACGACCAAGTAGTCCTCCAGTATCGACAGGCTGATAACAGCTGACACGTCGATGTCGTCGACGGTGAATCCGGTAAGGATCGGTGGCAGAAAGTCCATGTTCAATACGCTCCGTGCGAAGTTCTCCACGATCCATTCGTGGCAGCGGCTCGACTTTACTGGACGATGTCGGCGCGTGCAGAAATGGAGTTTGACCGGGCATTTCCGAGGTCCATGGCGGCTGCCGAATCCATTATGCCGCTGCAAAAAATCACGATGAGCGACGCGAATTTCACCCGCAACGATGAAATGCAGTTGACGGTTGTTTTTTAAGTTGTACGATGACCTACAACTTCGGCGCAGGCTGACGGTTTATCCACACACAAACAACAACGTAGCTACTCAGGGTGTTCGAATAATGAATCCACAAGAACTGAAGTCCATCCTCTCTTCCGGTCTGCTGTCTTTCCCGGTTACCGATTTCGATGCTCAGGGCGATTTCCATCGCGCGGGCTACATCAAGCGCCTCGAATGGCTGGCCCCATACGGCGCCTCTGCGCTGTTCGCCGCAGGCGGCACCGGTGAGTTTTTCTCCCTGGCAGCCAGCGAATATTCTGAAATCATCAAGACTGCCGTCGACACTTGCGAGACGAGCGTGCCGATTCTGGCCGGCGTCGGTGGTTCGACCCGCCAGGCCATCGAATACGCACAGGAAGCCGAGCGTCTGGGCGCCAAAGGCCTGTTGCTGCTGCCGCATTACCTGACTGAAGCCAGCCAGGACGGCGTTGCCGCTCACGTTGAAGCCGTGTGCAAATCGGTAAAAATCGGTGTGGTGGTTTACAACCGTAACGTCTGCCGCCTGACCGCTCCGCTGCTGGAACGCCTGGCCGAGCGCTGCCCGAACCTGATCGGCTACAAGGACGGTCTGGGCGATATCGAATTGATGGTGTCGATCCGTCGTCGCCTCGGCGATCGCTTCAGCTACCTCGGTGGTTTGCCGACCGCTGAAGTCTACGCCGCTGCCTACAAGGCGCTGGGCGTGCCGGTTTACTCCTCGGCGGTGTTCAACTTCATCCCGAAAACCGCGATGGATTTCTACCACGCCATTGCCCGTGAAGATCACGCCACCGTCGGCAAGATCATCGACGACTTCTTCCTGCCTTACCTGGACATCCGTAATCGCAAATCGGGTTACGCGGTAAGCATCGTCAAGGCCGGCGCAAAAATCGCCGGGTATGACGCAGGTCCTGTGCGTGCGCCGTTGACCGATCTGACCGGCGAAGAGTACGAAATGCTCGCCGCGCTGATCGACAAGCAAGGCGCGCAGTAATCGGATTAAACAAGGCCGCTGAGTAATCAGCGGCCTTTTGTCTTCAGGACTGCTTTCAAAGGGGTAAGCCAAGTGGCTGATACAAAGCGTTTCGATAACTACATCAACGGTGAATGGGTTACGGGCAGTGATTACTGCGCCAACATCAACCCGTCCGAACTGAGCGACACCATCGGCGACTACGCCAAGGCCGATCTGGCTCAGGTTCACGCTGCCATCGACGCCGCCCGCGCGGCGTTCCCGGCCTGGTCCACTTCGGGCATTCAGGCCCGTCACGATGCGCTGGACAAAGTCGGTACGGAAATCCTCGCCCGCCGCGAAGAACTCGGCACCTTGCTGGCCCGGGAAGAGGGCAAGACCCTGCCTGAGGCCATCGGTGAAGTGACCCGCGCCGGTAACATTTTCAAATTCTTCGCCGGTGAAACCCTGCGACTGTCCGGTGATTACCTGCCGTCGGTGCGTCCGGGTGTGAACGTTGAAGTCACTCGCGAAGCCTTGGGCGTGGTTGGTCTGATTACCCCGTGGAACTTCCCGATCGCGATCCCGGCATGGAAAATCGCCCCGGCCCTGGCCTACGGCAACTGCGTCGTGCTGAAACCGGCCGATCTGGTACCGGGTTGCGCCTGGGCGCTGGCTGAGATCATTTCCCGCGCAGGCTTCCCGGCCGGTGTGTTCAACCTGGTGATGGGCAGCGGTCGTGTGGTTGGCGATGCGTTGGTGCAGAGCCCGAAAGTCGACGGCATCAGCTTCACCGGCTCCGTGGGCGTTGGTCGCCAGATCGCCGTCAGCTGCGTCTCGCGCCAGGCTAAGGTTCAGTTGGAAATGGGCGGCAAGAACCCGCAGATCATTCTCGACGACGCTGACCTCAAGCAAGCCGTCGAGCTGTCGGTGCAGAGCGCTTTCTACTCAACCGGTCAGCGTTGCACCGCGTCCAGCCGCTTCATCGTCACCGCCGGGATTCACGACAAGTTCGTCGAAGCCATGGCTGAGCGCATGAAGTCGATCAAGGTCGGCCACGCGTTGAAAGCCGGCACCGATATCGGCCCGGTCGTCTCGCAAGCGCAGCTTGACCAAGACATGAAGTACATCGACATCGGCCAGTCCGAAGGTGCGCGTCTGGTCAGCGGCGGCGGTCTGGTGACGTGCGACACCGAAGGTTACTACCTGGCGCCAACGCTGTTTGCCGACAGTGAAGCCGCGATGCGCATCAGCCGCGAAGAGATCTTCGGCCCGGTGGCCAACGTCGTTCGCGTAGCGGATTACGAAGCGGCACTGGCCATGGCCAACGACACCGAGTTCGGTCTGTCGGCGGGCATCGCCACCACCTCGCTGAAGTACGCTAACCACTTCAAGCGTCATTCCCAGGCCGGGATGGTGATGGTCAACCTGCCGACGGCGGGCGTGGATTACCACGTGCCGTTCGGTGGGCGTAAAGGTTCCTCTTATGGATCCCGCGAGCAAGGTCGCTACGCGCAAGAGTTTTACACGGTCGTAAAAACCTCCTACATCGGCTCCTGATACCCGCGATACCCCCTGTAGGAGCGAGCTTGCTCGCGATGGTCTCGAGGACGCGGCGGTGAACCTGTCGCCCCGCGTCATCGTTGACGTCCATCGCGAGCAGGCTCGCTCCTACAGGATCCACACCGTGATTACCCGCATAAAAATAATCAGTGGGAGTACATCTACATGCAAGAGACCAAGCCGACCCGTGTCCGCTATTTGATATTGCTCATGCTTTTCCTGGTCACCACGATCAACTACGCCGATCGGGCTACCATCGCCATCGCGGGCTCCAGCCTGCAAAAAGACCTCGGTATCGACGCGGTCACCCTCGGTTACATCTTCTCTGCATTCGGTTGGGCCTACGTGGCCGGGCAAATTCCCGGTGGCTGGTTGCTGGACCGTTTCGGTTCGAAAAAAATCTACGCTCTGAGCATCTTCACCTGGTCGCTGTTCACTGTGCTGCAGGGTTATGTTGGCGAGTTCGGCATGTCCACCGCCGTGGTTGCGTTGTTCATGTTGCGTTTCCTGGTAGGCCTGGCCGAAGCGCCGTCCTTCCCCGGCAACGCACGCATTGTCGCAGCCTGGTTCCCGACCGCAGAACGCGGCACCGCGTCAGCGATCTTCAACTCCGCGCAATACTTTGCCACCGTGTTGTTCGCCCCGCTGATGGGCTGGATCGTCTACAGCTACGGCTGGCAGCACGTGTTCATCGTCATGGGCGTGATCGGCATCATCTTCTCGGGCATCTGGCTGAAAGTGATCTACAGTCCGCGCGAGCACCCGATGATCAACGAAGCCGAGTTCAAGCACATCGCCGACAACGGCGGCATGGTCGACATGGACCAGGACAAAGGCAAGGGCACCAAGGCTGACGGTCCGAAGTGGGATTACATCCGCCAGTTGCTGACCAACCGCATGATGCTCGGCGTGTACCTGGGTCAGTACTGCATCAACGGCATCACCTATTTCTTCCTGACCTGGTTCCCGGTGTACCTCGTACAGGAACGCGGCATGACCATCCTCAAGGCCGGTTTCATCGCCTCCTTGCCGGCGATCTGCGGGTTTATAGGTGGGGTGCTCGGCGGGGTGATTTCCGATTACCTGTTGCGCAAGGGCCATTCGCTGACCTTCGCCCGCAAGGCGCCGATCATTGCCGGTTTGCTGGTATCGAGCAGCATCGTTGCGTGCAACTATGTCGATGTGGAATGGATGGTCGTCGGCTTCATGGCGCTGGCCTTCTTCGGCAAAGGCGTGGGCGCACTGGGTTGGGCGGTGGTGTCCGACACCTCGCCGAAACAGATCGCCGGCCTCAGCGGTGGCTTGTTCAACACCTTCGGTAACATCGCTTCGATCACCACGCCGATTGTCATTGGCTACATCATCAGCTCGACCGGTTCGTTCAAATGGGCGCTGGTGTTTGTCGGTTGCAACGCACTGGTCGCAGTGTTCAGCTACCTGGTCATCGTCGGTCCGATCAAACGTGTAGTGCTCAAAGAGCCACCGGTCAGCGGACCTGAAGCATCCACCTTGTCGCAAGCACATTCCTGAGGAGCGGCGTCATGCAGTTGATTGAACATTCTGACTCGCCGCGCTACATCCGCCTGCACGAGCGGGACAACGTAGTGATTGTGGTCAACGACCAGGGCGTGCCGGCCGGCACTGAATTTCCAGATGGTCTGGTGACCGTGGATTTCGTGCCGCAGAGCCATAAAGTCACGCTGGAGGATATTCCCGAAGGCGGCCAGGTGATTCGTTACGGCCAGACCATCGGCTATGCGTTGCAGGCGATTCCTCGCGGCAGTTGGGTCAAGGAAGATCAACTGCGCATGCCAACCGCGCCACCGCTGGACAGCTTGCCGCTGTCTACCGAAGTGCCGGCGGCGCAAGCACCGCTCGAAGGTTACACATTCGAGGGTTTTCGCAACACCGACGGCACCGTTGGCACGCGCAATATTCTTGGCATCACCACGACTGTTCAGTGCGTCACTGGCGTGCTAGATCATGCGGTCAAGCGCATCAAGGATGAATTGCTGCCGCTCTACCCGCATGTCGATGACGTGGTGGCGCTGACCCACAGTTACGGTTGTGGCGTGGCGATTACCGCCACCGATGCGTACATCCCGATCCGAACCGTGCGCAACCTGGCACGCAACCCGAACCTGGGTGGCGAAGCGCTGGTGATCAGCCTGGGCTGTGAGAAATTGCAGGCCGGGCAGGTGATGCACGAGGGCGACAGCTCGGTCGATTTGAGCGATCCGTGGTTGTATCGCCTGCAGGATTCGAGTCACGGTTTTACCGAGATGATCGAGCAGATCATGCAACTGGCCGAGACCCGCTTGAAGAAGCTCGACCAGCGTCGCCGGGAAACCGTGCCGGCGTCCGAGCTGATTCTGGGCATGCAGTGCGGCGGCAGCGATGCGTTTTCCGGCATCACCGCCAACCCGGCGCTGGGTTATGCCTCCGACCTGTTGCTGCGCGCCGGTGCGACCGTGATGTTTTCCGAAGTCACCGAAGTGCGCGATGCGATTTATCTGCTGACGTCGCGCGCCGAAACCGAAGAGGTCGCGCAGGAACTGGTGCGCGAAATGGACTGGTACGACCGATACCTGGCCAAGGGCGAAGCGGACCGCAGCGCCAACACCACTCCTGGCAACAAGAAAGGCGGGCTGTCGAACATCGTCGAGAAGTCGTTGGGCTCGATCGTCAAATCCGGCAGTAGCGCGATCAATGGGGTGCTTGGCCCTGGCGAACGTTTTAAACGCAAAGGGCTGATCTTCTGCGCGACGCCAGCCAGTGATTTTGTCTGCGGCACGTTGCAACTGGCGGCCGGGATGAATTTGCACGTGTTCACCACCGGGCGTGGCACGCCGTACGGGTTGGCGATGGCGCCGGTGGTCAAGGTGTCGACGCGAACTGAACTGGCGCAGCGCTGGCCGGATCTGATCGACATCGACGCCGGGCGGATTGCCACCGGACGAGCGTCGATCGAGGATCTGGGGTGGGAGTTGTTCCACTATTATCTGGATGTGGCCAGCGGGAAGAAGCAGACGTGGGCTGAGCAGCATAAGCTGTATAACAACATTACGTTGTTCAATCCTGCGCCGATTACCTGAGACCGAGTCGCCTGTTTCGCGAGCAAGCCCGCTCCC
>JALYPE010000479.1 GCA_030856525.1 Pseudomonadota bacterium
GTGGGATGTGTTCACCAACTGGAACCGTGTCGCTGAATACCATCGCCAGCCGTTTCAGCTCTTCTATGCTCTGTGGGCCTGCAAGACTGAGGGTCATTTGCCCGGTCCGATAGAACTGCTGATGAAATGCCTTCAGTGCCTGCTGAAACTCTGGCAGCTCGACTGGCAGACTGTCGCGGTTGCCCGCGTGGAATCCGCGCAGTGGATGGCGCGTCTGCAGTCCATTGAACAGCTCCTGGTGTTGCTGCTGCGCGGCATCACCCGACCAAGCGACGAATTCTGCCTGCAGCACCTCTCGTTCCCGCTGCTGATCCTGAAAATTCATACGCGGGTGAGCGAGCATGTCTGACAGACGCTCCAACCCGCCGCAGAACGCCTGAGGCGCCACCTCGAAAAAGAAGTCTGTGGTGCGTTCACTGGTTCTCGCATTGATCTGCCCGCCATGTCGTTGCACGTAAGCCATCAACGCTTGATCGGCAGGAAAACGTTCGGTGCCGAGAAACAGCAGATGCTCAAGAAAATGCGCCAGACCAGGCCACGCCAGCGGCACATCGTGACTGCCCGCCGCCACACGCAACACGGCTGCGCAGCGCTTCAGGTCCGGCGCGTGCCGCAGCGTCAGACGCAGGCCATTGGCCAGGGTTTCAGTGAAGAGGCGGGGGGCATTCAACGCAGGCATGAGCACTTCCAGAGCAGAGAAGCGCTAATGCTAGCGGATAACGATGGTTCAGCGCTTGTTCAGCTCGCCATAAAGCTCCGGGCGACGATCCTGCAAGTACCGATTGGCTGCGCGGGAAGTGTCCATCAACTGACGATCGAGCACCCCGACAATTAGCGCTTCATCCAGCCCGGCCAAGGCGATTTGACTGCCATCCGGTGCGGCGATACTGCTTTGGCCGCAATAGTGAATGTCGTCTTCATGCCCGCAGTAGTTGGCGTAAGCCACGTAACACTGGTTTTCGAAAGCCCGGGAGCGCACGGTGACGTCAGCCACAAAATCGTAAGGCACCATGTTTGCCGTCGGCACCACAATCAGCTCGGCACCGGCCAATGCCAGCCGGCGTGCGTTTTCCGGAAACTCCAGGTCGTAGCAGATCAGAAATCCGATCTTCCAGCCATTGAGTTCCACCAGCGGCATGGCTTCGCTGCCGGCGCTGAACATCGACCGATCCAGATCACCGAACAGATGACTTTTGCGGTAGTTGCACAGGCGCTCGCCGTGGGCATCGATCAACTGCACCGAGTTGTAGATCTGCCCGTCATCGGTGCGCTCGGGATAGCCGTAGGCAATGGCCAGCCCGGCCGCCCGGGCAATGCGGCCGATCTGTTGCGCCCACTCGCCGTTGTAGACCTCCGCCAATACATTCACCGCGTCGGGGCCGATGTTGTAGCCCGTCAGAAACATCTCCGGCAGCACCAACAGATCGGCGCCTTTGGCTTCCAGCGCCACCTGATGCAAGCGTTGCAGGTTGCCGGGCGGATCTAGGGGCAGCGGTGGGCATTGATAAAGGGCTACACGCATTTCACATTCCTCTTACTCGGGCAGGGCGATCGGACCGATCTCGTTGAACACATCTCCTGGACCCGGGTTCTCGGCGTGAGTTTCACCGCCGAAGTGTTTCATGATGCCCCACACCGCGTTGAGCGAGGTCTGGACCGCACCTTCCACCCACGCCGGCGTCCACGAAACGTCGTCGCCGGCGATGAAAATCCCGCGCTGTTCGGCCGGCATGTCGTCCTGCATGAAGTGCGCATACATGCGTTGGTTATAGCGGTAGTGGCCGGGCAGGGCGCCTTTGAAAGCGCCGAGGAAATGCGGGTCGGCTTCCCATGAAACGGTAATCGGATCGCCGATGATCCGCGCAGCGATGTCGACTTTCGGATAGATCTTCTTCAATGCGTCCAGCGCCAGCTTCACGCGTTTTTCTACCGGGTGCGGAAGCATCTTCAGCGCATCGCTCATCCATGAGTACGACAGACAAATCACCCCCGGTTTGTTATCGCCGTTGTCGAACAGGTAGGTGCCGCGGGTCAGTCGATCGGTGAGGGTCATGCTCATCAAATCGCGGCCGGTTTCCGGATCCTTGTCTTTCCAGAATGGCCGGTCGACCATCACGAAAGTTTTCGACGACTGCATGTAACGCGTGCGGTCGAGGGCCATCCACATTTTTTGCGAGAAAAGGCTTTCGTCACATTCGATCTGGGTTGTCAGCAGCCAGCTCTGGCAGGTGGTCAGGACGGCTGCGTACTCGCGGGTGTCGCCATAATTATCAGTAATCGTGAAACGACCGTCGGGTGCATGGGCGATTTTTTTCACCCCGGACCGCGGCGCGCCTCGATGCAGCGAGCTCAGGCTGGTGCCTTCCGGCCAGTGCACGCAGCGCTCCGGTACGTGACGCCAGATCCCCAGCGGCACTTGTTCAACGCCGCCAACCACCAGGTGCTGGTGATCATCGCAGTTGGTCATGACCACGCGGAAGATTTCCAGCATTGAGTTCGGGAAGTCAGAGTCCCAGCCACCGGTGCCAAAACCGACCTGACCAAACACTTCACGGTGATGAAACGAAAGTTTGGCGAAGGCTTTGGAGGTGGCGACAAAATCGTAGAACGTACGGTCATCCCACAGCGGAACCAGGGTGTTCCACAACTCCTTGAGGCGTGGAACGTCGCGGTCGCGGATCGCTTGCTGGATGTCGGAGAACTGTGAGCCGGCCTCAAGCGCATCCGCCCAGGCGTCGGCCACTTCCTGAAACAGAGCAGGAAGATCCGCCAGCTTTTGTGCGTAATGCGTTTTCCCCTCAATGTCGATCACAGTGCTGCCGGAAGCCGGCGTCAGCGGGTTCGGGAAAGGCTTGGTCTCAAGACCGAGCTTGTCGACGTAATGATAGAACGCGGTGGATGAGACCGGAAAACGCATGCCGCCGAGTTCGGCAATGATGCCTTCGGCGCCATTGAACGCCTGTGAACGCAAGCGGCCGCCCATCTTGGAGGCCTCATAGACGACGGGTTTGAGGCCAATCTTCATCAGTTCATAGGCCGCTACCAAGCCAGCGATGCCGGCGCCGACGATTGCCACTTCGGCACCGTGATGGTGGACCGGGATGCTGCCGATGCCGGCCGGGTGCTCGATCCAGTTATCGAAAGCGAACGGGAAGTCCGGGCCAAACACGGTGACCGGTTTTTTACCGTCTTCAGGATGGCGATTGTGCTTGTTCATGGCTGACCTTGCTGGCGACCGGACGCGGAATACGCGTCTGAGTATAGGGAAAGATGGCAGCCATTCTAGTGAGCGCGGTGCACGTTAATAAGACGCAATGTGTCGTCGTTTTGCTCAATAACCGATAAAAGTGACGATCCATACCTACACAATGATCAAAATGTGGGAGCGGGCTCGCTCGCGAATGTGGTCCTTAGCAGAGCAAAGATGCCGATTGACACGACCCTTTCGCGAGCAAGCCCGGTCCCACAGGGGATCGTGGTTAAACCGGCTGACCCCGATCAATCTTGCTGCTCAAGATGATTGAAGTCGTGGTTTTCTCCACCCCATCCACACTGCCGATCTGGTCCAGCAATTGATCCAGCTGCTCCGGCGATTCAGTGCGCAGCCACGCGACATAATCAAATTCACCACTCACCGCACATAACTGCTGAACCTGCGCCATGGCGCTGAGCCGACGCAGCACTTCCTTGCCCGAGCGCGGCTGAACCGTGATCCCGACATAGGCCTGCAAACCGCCATCCACCACTCGCTGGCCCAAACGCACGCCGTAGCCGGTGATGACTCTGGCCTTTTCCAGGCGGGCAAGTCGCGACGTGACGGTGGTGCGGGCAATGCCCAGTTGCCGCGCGAGCATGGCCACACTCTCACGGGCGTTGATCTGCAAGGCAGCGATCAGTTGGCGATCGATTTCGTCGAGGACGGGCGGGCGCA
>JALYPE010000485.1 GCA_030856525.1 Pseudomonadota bacterium
GCCTGCCTCCGAGTGCGAAGCGCTCGCGAATGCGAATACGCGGTGCATCTGGAAGGTTGAGCCAGAGGGAATGGCGAGCGCTACGCACTCGGAGGCAGGCTGCGCCAGCTGCTACAAGGTTTTATGCGCAACAAAAACCGGCCAAGGCGGCCGGTTTTTTTTGCAACCAACCGGTCAGCGCAGCGACGGGCCGTGAAAGCCCATCCACATTGCCAAGTGCTCGGCAACGCTGGCGCCGAGCTTTTTCGAGAAGCGGTCGAACGGAGACTCCTGAATGGTAAAGTCCACCAGTTCTTTCTCACCAATCACATCCCGGGCAACCGAACTGGCATTGCCAAGACCATCGATCAGCCCCAGCGGCAGAGCCTGCTCACCCGACCAGACCAGGCCGGAAAACAATTCCGGATGCTCCTTGTCCTTCAGACGATCGCCACGGCCTTTCTTGACGCTGCTGATGAACTGCTGATGGGTGGTATCCAGCACGCCCTGCCAGAACCGGGTCTCTTCCGGCTTTTGCGGCTGGAACGGGTCGAGGAACGATTTGTGTTCGCCCGATGTGTAGGTCCGGCGCTCCACGCCCAGTTTCTCCATGGTCCCGACAAAACCGTAGCCAGCCGCGGTCACGCCGATCGAACCCACCAGGCTCGCCTTGTCGGCGTAGATCTGATCAGCCGCACTGGCGATGTAGTAAGCGCCGGACGCACCGAGATCGGAGATAACCGCATACAACTTCGTATCTGGATGCAGACCGCGCAGGCGACGAATCTCGTCATAGACGTAACCAGACTGCACAGGGCTGCCGCCCGGGCTGTTGATGCGCAGAATGACACCTTTGACTTTCTCGTCTTCGAACGCCGCGCGCAGACTGCCGACGATGTTGTCAGCGCTGGCCGGTTCCTTGTCGGCGATCATGCCGTTCACATCGATCAGCGCGGTGTAGTTGGCGCTGCGACTGGCGGCCTTTTCCATGTCCATCAGCGGCGTGAACAGCAGCAGCGCACCGATCAGGTACACGAAAGTCAGCAGCTTGAAGAAAATCCCCCAGCGGCGCGACCGTCGCTGCTCCTGTACGCCGGCCAGCAGCGTCTTTTCCAGCAGTTTCCAGCTCTTCTCGTCACCGCTCTCTGCGCTTGCCTTGGCGGGCGCTTTCCATTCGTCGGTCATGCCATTTACCCCAGCAATATCTATAAAGCCCGCTGACTCAGCCAAGCGTGCAATTCTGAAAAACGATCGATGGCGAGTCGCGGCTCGAACAGCTTCAAGGCATCGATCGACTGAGCGCCGTAGCTGACCGCCACTGAGTCCATGCCGGCGTTTCGCGCCATCTGCAGATCAAAGGACGAATCACCCACCATCAGCGCCTGCTCCGGACGGACGCCGCAATGCGCGACAATCTGCTCCAGCATCAGAGGATGGGGCTTGCTCGCCGTTTCATCGGCGGCACGGGTGATATCGAAAAACGCTTCCCAGCCATGCGACTTCAACACGCGATCGAGCCCTCGCCGCGCCTTGCCGGTGGCGACCGCCAGGTGGTAACCGTCGGCGCGAAACGCTTCCATCGACTCCTCCACACCCTCGAACAAGGGTGACGGCACCGCTTCGGAGGCGATGTAGTGATCGGCGTAATGCTGACGAAAAACAATCAGCTGTTCATCCTCGATCCCCGGGTACAGCGTGCGGATCGCCTCGGGCAATCCCAGACCGATAATGCCTTTCACGGCAAAATCATCGCGCAACTGAAAACCCGACCGCTCGGATGCCACGTGCATCGATTCGACAATCCGGCCGATGGAATCAGCGAGCGTGCCGTCCCAGTCGAAGATCAGCAACCTGTAATCAGATGGGTGCACTCAGGCGCTCCACGGTCTTGGCCCACATTTCGTCGACGGGCGCCTGCAATTTCAACTCGCCGCCGTCCGGCAGTGGCACGGTCAGCATGTACGCGTGCAGAAACAGGCGCTTGCCGCCCAGGTCGCGAATTTCCTTGCTGAAACCTTCGTCGCCATATTTGGTGTCACCGGCGATGCAATGACCGGCATGCAAGGTGTGCACGCGAATCTGATGGGTGCGACCAGTAATGGGTTTGGCTTCGATCATGGTGGCAAAATCGCCGAAACGACGCAGCACCTTGAATACCGTTACCGATTCCTTGCCCTCCTCTTCGTCGACTTCGACCATGCGTTCGCCGGATCGCAGATTGCTCTTGCCCAAAGACGCACGGACTTGCTTGATCGAGGTCGCCCAGTTGCCACGAACCAGTGCCATATAGCGCTTGTCGACGCCATCACCGCGCAGGGCCGCGTGCAAGTGACGCAGCATGCTGCGCTTCTTGGCGATCATCAGCAGTCCTGACGTGTCACGGTCCAGACGGTGTACCAGCTCCAGCTCCTTGGCATCGGGGCGCAACTGACGAAAGGCTTCGATCACCCCATAGGTCAGGCCGCTGCCGCCGTGAACCGCGATGCCTGCAGGCTTGTTGATCACGATCAGGGCCTTGTCTTCGAAGATGATCGAAGCTTCAAGGCGCTGCAACAGACCTTGAGCCAGCGGCACAGGTTCGTCACGCTCGGGCACGCGAACCGGCGGCACGCGCACGATATCGCCCGCCTGCAGCTTATATTCGGGCTTGATCCGACCTTTGTTCACTCGCACTTCGCCTTTGCGCAAAATGCGGTAAATCAGGGTCTTGGGCACGCCTTT
>JALYPE010000502.1 GCA_030856525.1 Pseudomonadota bacterium
CCTCAAAGCGATCGGGACTACAGCGAAAAGCGTGATTTCATCCGCATGCAGATTGATGCGGATGTGGCGCTGATTCATGAGGGTGCCGAGATTGCAGCCGTCTGCATCGACCTTTCCAGCAGCGGCATGCAAGTTGAAGCACCACAATCGTTCAAGGTAGGCGACCGCGTCAACGTGCGTATTGAATCCGATCACGCGGCGTTGAAAGGCCTGGAAGCCGAAACCGCAGTGGTGTGGGTCAAAGATCAGGGCGATGGCAGTCAGAAACTCGGCCTTACCATCCTTAAGATGAGATAGGCAGTTTCACAAAAGCAGAAGGCGGCCCGGAGGCCGCCTTCTTGCGTGTAGCGGTCGAGATCAGAAATCGTCTTCGACCTGACCGTCCTTGACCTTGAATTCGCGATTCTGCAGGTAGGCGTTGCGAACGAAGATGTACTTGTCGCCGCTGATCAGCTTTTCCGCCGACAACAGGCTCGCGCGGGTATCGACGATATTCAGGCCGAAGATCGAGTTACGGACCGGCACGTCGTTGATGTAACGGTATGGGCCGGTGTAGCCGTCGACGTATTTGGCTGGTGTATCACGCAGTGTGCTCGGGCCCAGCAGCGGCAGCACGACATAAGGACCGCTTCCTACACCCCAATAGCCCAGCGTCTGACCGAAGTCTTCGTCGCTGCGGTTCAGCCCCATCTGGGTGCCGACGTCAAAGAAACCCAGCAGACCAAAGGTAGTGTTGAAGATCAGGCGCGCCGTGTCGACGCCTGCAGCCGCTGGCTTGGCTTGCATGATGTTGTTGGCAAGGTTGGTGACATCACCGACGTTGCGGTACATGTTGTGGATGCCATCTTCAAGAAACTGCGGAGTCACGAACTGATAACCCTGCGCCAGAGGTTTCAACGCATAGGTGTCGAGCACATCGTTGAATTTGAAGATCGGGCGGTTGAAGCTCTCCCAAGGGTCATCTTCCGTCGCTGCCTGGGCAACGAACGGAACCAGCAGCACACTGGCGCACACAGAAAGCCGAGCTAGATGATTGCTCCAGCGCATAGAAGAACTCCTTGGATTGTACTGGCCAGGGCACTTGGCCCGGACGTTAAGCTGGCTAGTATAAGACGGAAAAGTCGCTTTAGGCACTAATGCGCGCGCAGCCCTCGAGATGATTCGTCCAAATGAAGCGATTCACATCATTGTCATCCAACTGTCACCAACGCCGCCTAGCCTTGTGCTTATTTTCAGGGAAGTTGATATGCCGCGCGCCGAAGCCTTGCCTTTCGCAGCACCCAGCCTGACTGCCGTCCTGTTCGGCCTAACGGGTTGCCTGGTGGATTTCGGCGCTCGCACACGCCTGCACCGCGAACACTCTGCCGAAAGCGCCAACGTCACACCAGGCGCACTCGACAGCCTGCGCAGCTTGCAGCTTCAACAAATCCCTTGCGCCTGGCTGGATGAGCACACTCTTGAGTTAAGCCACTCGCTCGCTGCAGCTTTGCCCACCTGGATCAAGCCGTCGCAACAGCCCGCGACGGTCAATCCTTGGCCCGCGCCGCATGCCTGCTGGCAGGCGTTGATGAACCTGGGCGTGGAACGTCTGGACGGCTGCGTCCTTGTCAGCGGCGAACCGCAACTTCTGCAATCGGGACTGAACGCCGGGCTCTGGACAATTGGCCTGGCCTCCTACGGTTCGCTCTGCGGGCTCGCACCGAACGAATGGCAGGCATTGTCGCAGCAGGAACGTGAAATGAAACGCGGCAAGGCGACGATGGATCTGTTCGCTTTGGGCGTGCACTCAGTGATCGATCATCTCGGTGAACTCGACAATTGCCTGGCCGATATCAGCCTGCGTCGGTTCAAAGGCGAAAAGCCCTGACCGGGATCATGCAGATTGGGCTCGAGTGGATTAATCTAAAGCTCAGCCATAGACCTTTGGCGCGCTGCTGCGGTCTATGCCAGTGCCTATCGATTAAAAGGAAGAACGCCATGCCTGCCCGCGAACTGCAAGAACAGCTCAATACTCTGCGCGAGCAATTGGAACAGAATCCGCCGCTGACCGAAGCCGAGCGAGAAAACCTGCGCGATCTGATGGCGCAAATTGACGCCGAGATCGAACTGGAAACCAAAACCCAGGACACCAACCTCGCCGACAACGTGAACCTGGCTGTCGAGCGTTTCGAACTGGAACACCCTACCCTCGCCGGCACCTTGCGCAACATTGTACAAACGTTGGGAAATATGGGGATCTGAATCCTCCGGATGCAAAAAAGCCCCGCTAGCGATAACGGGGCTTTTTACTGCCTGCGATTGGCAATCGACGGC
Source organism: Pseudomonadota bacterium (assembly GCA_030856525.1). Lineage (GTDB taxonomy): Bacteria > Pseudomonadota > Gammaproteobacteria > Pseudomonadales > Pseudomonadaceae > Aquipseudomonas. The sequence goes on from JALYPE010000502.1 coordinate 2,314, forward strand.
GTTACTGGCGGACCAGTCGATGGTTCGGCAACTGCACCTCTTCAGTGCTGCGGTACGGGTTGATGTCCAACCCACCACGCCGCACGTAACGCGCATACACCGTCAGTTTCTCGGGTTTCAGCAAGCGTTGCAGGTCAAGGAAAATCCGCTCCACGCATTGTTCATGGAAATCGGAGTGCTGGCGGAAGCTCACGATGTATTCCAGCAGACTGGCGTGATCCAGCGCCGCACCGCGATACTCCACCGCTACGCTGCCCCAGTCTGGCTGACTGGTCACCGGGCAGTTGGATTTGAGCAAATGGCTGTGCACGCTCTCTTCAACGATGCGCGAATCATCGCAACGCAGCAGTTCCGGGCGCGGCTGCTCGTAGTTGCTGACGCTGATGTCGAGGTCGTCGATGCACACGCCCGGCAACGCAACAACCCCTTCCGCAGCCACTTCATTCAGACTGCGAATGCGTACGCCCACAGTCTTACCGGCTGCGACCGACAAGTCCTGGACCAGCGTCGCTTGGAGGCTGGCGGCGTCGGCGAACGGAGTTTGATTCAACGAGTTCAGGTACAGCTTGAACGACTTGGATTCGATGATGTTCGGCGAATCCGCAGGGATAGAGAATTCACCGATTGCCACCACCGGCTTGCCGGATGGCAGCAGCCATGAAAGCTCGAAGCAGTTCCAGAAATCCACCCCTGTGTACGGCAGAGTTTCAGCCGTCAGACCCAGCTCGGCCCACTTTGCGGTGCGCGGAATCGGGAACAGCAGGGACGGCGTGTAAGTGGCAATGTATTCACTGGATTTGCCCAGCGGCGAATGTTCGGCTGCGGGATGCATGGCGGAAACCTGACTGAAGAATCAGCCGATTCTAGCAAGATCGCCGCCGCGTTTCACTGACCAGCGCCTACGGCCAATTTGCCGACCATGCCTGCCTGGTAGTGGCCAGGAATATTGCAGGCAAACTCAAGCCCGGTGGCTTTGGTGAAGGTCCAGGTCAACTCGGCGGTTTTGCCCGGCTCGATCAGCACGCTGTTAGGGTCATCATGCTTCATGCCATGGTCCATTTCCTTCATGCCTGTAGGCGTGAGCATGCCACTTTGTTGCATCTTGAGCATTTCCTGCTGATGTCGTGCATGCATCGCCGCATCGCCGAGGTTGAATTCGTGCAACAACTGGCCTTTATTCACCAGCACGAAGCGAATTGTCTCACCGGCCTTGATGTCGATCGTCTTCGGAGCGAACGAAATATCGCCCATCACCACCTCAACAGTGCGAGTCGCTTTCGCCGCAGCGGCCGGCTGACCAAAGTCAAAGGTGTGCGCTGGCGAAGCCCAGGACGGCGAGCTCAGTGCCAACAACCACGCGGCCAGCAGCAGATGTTTGCGCAAAAACATAGTCGTACTCCAACAAGATAGGGTTCAGCGTGCGAAAACTCTAAACTGCCAAGACTGCCCACAACCTGACGGGTAGATTACAACTTTGTCAGGTTGGCCTGCCGCGAAGCCGCCCACGGTATAACGCGTCCGTTCCATTTGCCTCGAGCTGCCCATGAAATTGCTGATTGTCGAAGATCAACCCAAAACCGGCCATTACTTGCGTCAAGGCCTGGCCGAGGCCGGTTTCAATGCCGAGCTCGTGGCCGATGGCAACACCGGGCAGCAATTGGCACTGAGCGGCGACTACTCACTATTGATTCTCGATGTGATGCTACCGGGCCGCGATGGCTGGCAGATTCTGCAAGCGGTGCGCAGCGCAGGGCTCGACACCCCGGTACTTTTTCTGACGGCCCGCGACGCCGTGGAGGACAGGGTGCACGGCCTCGAGTTGGGCGCCGATGATTACCTGGTCAAGCCTTTTGCCTTTTCCGAATTGCTGGCTCGGGTGCGCAGCCTGCTGCGCAGAGGGAGCACTACACACCAGGAAACCAGCCTGCAACTGGCCGATCTGCGTCTCGACCTGATCCGCCGCCGCGTCGAGCGCAGTGGTCAGCGCATCGACCTCACCGCCAAGGAATTCGCTCTGCTGGAGATGCTGCTGCGGCGTCAGGGCGAAGTCCTGCCCAAGTCGCTGATCGCATCGCAAGTCTGGGACATGAATTTCGACAGCGACACCAACGTGATCGAGGTCGCGATCCGCCGCCTGCGTCTCAAGGTCGATGATGATTTCCCCAACAAGTTGATCCATACCGTGCGCGGCATGGGCTACGTGCTCGAAGAGCGCAGCCTCTGATGCGCACACTTTCCCTAAGCAGCCGCCTGGCGCTGCTGTTTGCCGCCTGTACGGCCGTGGTGTCGTTGTTCGCAGGTCTGTTGTTCAGCCACGCCAGCGAGGCGCATTTCGTTGAGCTGGATCAGCAACTGCTGGATGGCAAACTGATTGGTCTGCGCCGGGCGCTGCACGACCTTCAATCGAGCGAAAGCGAAGTCAGGCTGGCGGATGAATTGAGCCGGCAGGCCGATCTGTCGCTGCGCATCACCGGTAGCGATGGCCAGCGTTGGTACGACAGCTCGACACGCGTGCCCGACCCGTTACCGCAGAAGCCCGGCCTGTCGACGATAAGCGATGCCGGCACAGACTATCGCGTCCTGAATGCACCGCTATTTCCAGAAAAACCTGGCTCGCCGCAACTGACGTTGTTGCTGGACATCACCCATCACCAGCACTTCTTGCAGCGCATGCAGCGCCTCATCTGGCTGACCGTCGGTTTGTCGGCACTGGCCACCGCGCTGCTCGGCGCCTGGGCCGCGCGCAGTGGTTTACGCCCGTTGCGCCGCATGAGTGCGGTCGCCAGCGGCGTTTCGGCTCAATCGTTGAATGCTCGCTTGCCGGAAGCGCACATGCCCCCGGAGCTGGCGGAAATGGCCCACCACTTCAACGCCATGCTCGAACGCCTCGACGACTCTTTTCAGCGTCTTTCCGCATTCTCCGCCGACATCGCCCATGAACTGCGCACGCCGCTCTCCAATTTGCTGACCCACACTCAAGTCACCCTCACCCGCCCACGGCCGATCGAAGATTACCGCGAGGCCCTGCACAGCAACCTCGAGGAATTGCAGTGGATGGCGCAACTGGTCAACGACATGTTGTACCTGGCCAAGGCGGACCATGGGTTATTGACGCCGAAGCGTGAACTACTCGATCTGGCGGAGGAAGTGGATGTGTTGCTGGAGTTTTTTGCACCGCTGGCCGAAGACGCCCGAGTGACGCTCAACCGTGATGGCAGCGCGCAGTTGCTGGGTGACCGTAATATGCTGCGGCGGGCGCTTTCCAATCTGTTGGACAATGCCCTGAGGTTTACCCCGGAAAAGGGCGAGGTTCGGGTGCGCATCAACGATCGATCTACAGGCTTGACCCTGATAATCGAAAATACCGGGAAAGGTATAGCGGAGGAATTATTGCCGCGTTTGTTTGATCGATTTTACCGCGCCGATCCCGCACGACAGGAAGGCAGCAGCGAGCATGCGGGGTTGGGATTGGCGATTACCCAATCGATCGTGCGTGCCCATGGCGGGCAGATCCGGTGTGAATCGAGTCAGGGGTGGACGCGGTTTTTGATCGAATTGCCCAAGGGGAATTGAGGCCGGCAGGTCTGGCCTCATCGCGGGCAGATCCGGCTCCCACAGAATCAGGGTTGCCCACCCGTTAGTGGTTCAACACGATAAATTATAGGAGCCGAGCTTGTTCGCGATAACGGTCTAACGGCTTACGAATAGCGCAACGCCGTTGCCGGTTCTATCTTGGCC
>JALYPE010000567.1 GCA_030856525.1 Pseudomonadota bacterium
TGCCAAGACAGACGAGTTCAAGGCCCGCATCGCCAAAGGGGAAACCCTCGACAAACTGCTGCCAGAAGCCTTTGCGGTCGCCCGTGAAGCCGGTAAGCGTGTCATGGGTATGCGTCACTTTGATGTACAGCTGATCGGCGGCATGACCTTGCATGAAGGCATGATCGCGGAAATGCGCACCGGTGAAGGCAAGACCCTGGTAGCCACACTGGGTGTTTACCTCAACGCACTGTCCGGCAAAGGCGTGCACGTTGTAACGGTGAACGACTACCTGGCTCGCCGGGACGCCAACTGGATGCGCCCGCTCTACGAATTCCTCGGCCTGTCGGTCGGCGTGGTAACGCCATTCCAGCCGCCGGAAGAGAAACGTCTGGCTTACGCTGCCGACATTACCTACGGCACCAACAACGAATTCGGTTTCGACTACCTGCGCGACAACATGGCGTTCAGCATGGAAGAAAAATTCCAGCGCGAACTCAATTTTGCCGTGATCGACGAAGTCGACTCCATCCTCATCGACGAAGCGCGTACCCCGCTGATCATTTCCGGTCAGGCCGAGGACAGCTCGAAGATGTATGTCGAGATCAACAAACTGATCCCGCAGCTGGAATTGCACGTCGAAGAAGTGGAAGGCGAAGTCACCAAGGCTGGCCACTACACCGTCGACGAGAAAACCCGTCAGGTCGAGCTCAACGAAGCCGGTCACCAGTTCATCGAAGACATGCTCACCCGCGTTGGCTTGCTGGCCGAAGGCGAGAGCCTGTATTCGGCACACAACCTGGGCCTGTTGACCCACGTCTATGCCGGCCTGCGTGCGCACAAGCTGTTCCATCGCAACATCGAGTACATCGTGCAGGACGGTCAGGTTGTACTGGTTGACGAACACACCGGTCGTACCATGCCGGGGCGTCGTTTGTCCGAGGGCCTGCACCAGGCGATCGAGGCCAAGGAAGAACTGAACATCCAGGCCGAAAGCCAGACGCTGGCATCGACCACGTTCCAGAACTATTTCCGCCTGTATAACAAGCTGTCCGGCATGACCGGTACGGCTGACACCGAAGCGTTCGAATTCCACCAGATCTACGGTTTGTCGGTGATGGTTATTCCGCCAAACAGACCGCTGGCACGTAAAGACTACAACGACCTGGTGTTCCTGACGGCCGACGAGAAGTACGCGGCGATCATCAATGACATCAAGGAATGCATGACCCAGGGCCGTCCGGTGCTGGTGGGTACTGCAACCATCGAAACTTCCGAGCACATGTCAAACCTGCTCAATAAGGAAGGCATCGAACACAAGGTTCTGAACGCCAAGTTCCACGAAAAGGAAGCCGAGATCATTGCCCAGGCGGGTCGTCCGGGTGCGCTGACCATCGCCACCAACATGGCCGGCCGTGGTACCGACATCCTGCTGGGCGGTAACTGGGAAGTGGAAGTGGCTTCGCTGGACAACCCGACACCTGAGCAGATCGCGCAGATCAAGGCCGATTGGCAGAAGCGCCATCAGCAAGTGCTGGAGTCCGGTGGTTTGCAGGTAATCGCTTCCGAGCGTCACGAATCGCGCCGTATCGACAACCAGCTGCGTGGTCGCGCCGGTCGTCAGGGTGACGCCGGTTCCAGCCGCTTCTATCTGTCGCTGGAAGACAGCCTGATGCGTATTTTCGCCTCCGACCGGGTGAAGAACTTCATGAAGGCGCTGGGCATGCAGTCCGGTGAAGCGATCGAGCACCGCATGGTGACCAACGCCATCGAGAAGGCGCAGCGCAAGGTTGAAGGCCGCAACTTCGACATCCGCAAGCAACTGCTCGAGTTCGATGACGTCAACAACGAACAGCGTAAAGTGATCTATCACATGCGTAACACGTTGCTGGCCGCCGACAACATCGGTGAGACCATCGCCGACTTCCGTCAGGACGTGCTCAACGCGACCATCAGCGCGCACATTCCACCGCAATCGTTGCCGGAGCAGTGGGACGTTGCGGGTTTGGAAGCTGCGTTGCAGAGCGACTTCGGTGTGGCGTTGCCGATCCAGCAGTGGCTGGACGACGACGATCACCTGTACGAAGAAACCCTGCGCGAGAAGCTGATGAACGAGCTGATCGCCGCGTACAACGAGAAAGAAGACCAGGCGGGTGCCGAAGCATTGCGCACCTTCGAGAAGCAGATCGTTCTGCGCGTGCTGGATGATTTGTGGAAAGACCACCTGTCGACCATGGATCACCTGCGTCACGGCATCCACTTGCGTGGCTACGCCCAGAAGAACCCGAAGCAGGAATACAAGCGCGAGTCGTTCACGCTGTTCTCCGAGCTGCTGGATTCGATCAAGCGCGACTCCATCCGCGTGCTGTCGCACGTTCAGGTTCGCCGCGAAGATCCGATCGAAGAAGAAGCGCGCCTGCGTCAGGAAGCTGAAGCCCTGGCCGCCCGCATGCAGTTCCAGCACGATGAGGCGCCGGGTCTCGAGCAGCCGGAGATTCTCGGTGAAGAGATCGACGTTGCCCTCGCCACCGTGCCGGTACGCAACGAGCAGAAACTGGGCCGTAATGAACTGTGCTACTGCGGTTCGGGCAAGAAATTCAAGCATTGCCACGGGCAGATTCAGTAAAACCCGTTCCGTAAGCTGAAATACCCGCGCCGCGACCGGCCATAGCCGTCGCGGCGTTTTGCCATTCAAACCACCGTTATCCCTGTAAACGGTGCTGACTTCATTGATAAGGAGCGCATTCATGGCTGTTGGTCTTGGTCCTTTGCCAACGTTGCACCCGGTTGCCGGTTTTGAACTCGGTATCGCCTCGGCCGGCATCAAGCGCCCGGGGCGCAAGGATGTCGTGGTGATGCGCTGTGCCGAAGGCTCTACCGTGGCGGGCGTGTTCACCCTGAATGCTTTCTGTGCGGCGCCGGTGATTCTGGCTAAACAACGCGTGCAAGGCCCGGTGCGTTACCTGCTGACCAACACCGGCAACGCCAATGCGGGTACTGGCGAACCAGGCCTGGCCGCCGCTGAGCGCACCTGCGCAAAACTGGCTGAGTTGACCGGCGTCGACGCCAGCCAGGTGCTGCCGTACTCCACCGGCGTCATCGGCGAGCCGCTGCCCGTCGAAAAAATCGAAGGCGCACTGCAGGCCGCTCTCGACGACCTGTCGGTTAATAACTGGGAAGCTGCCGCCACTGGCATCATGACCACCGACACGCTGCCAAAAGGCGCGAGCCGCCAGTTCCAGCATGACGGCGTGACCATCACGGTCACGGGCATCAGCAAAGGCGCGGGCATGATTCGCCCGAACATGGCGACCATGCTCGGCTACATCGCAACTGACGCCAAAGTCGCGCGTGACGTGCTGCAAGACCTGCTGCTGGACGGTGCGAACAAGTCGTTCAACCGCATCACCATCGATGGCGACACCTCGACCAACGACTGCTGCATGCTGATCGCGACCGGTCAGGCGGCATTGCCGGAAATCACCTCGGCAAGCGGTGAGCTGTTCGCCAAGCTGAAGCAAGCTGTATTCGAAGTGTGCATGGACGTGGCCCAGGCCATCGTTCGCGACGGTGAAGGCGCCACCAAGTTTGTCACCGTACAAGTCAACGGCGGCGGCAATCATCAAGAGTGCCTGGACGTCGGTTACACCGTGGCCCACTCGCCACTGATCAAAACGGCGCTGTTCGCCTCTGACCCGAACTGGGGCCGGATTCTGGCGGCAGTCGGCCGTGCCGGCGTACCGAATCTGGACGTGAGCAGGATCGACGTGTTCCTCGGCGATGTCTGCATCGCCAGCCGAGGCGCCCGCGCCGCGACCTATACCGAAGCCCAGGGCGCAGCGGTAATGCAGCAGGAAGAAATCACCATCCGCATCGAACTGGGACGCGGCGATTGCAGCGAGACTATCTGGACCACGGATTTGTCCCACGAGTACGTGAAAATCAACGCTGAGTACCGTAC
>JALYPE010000571.1 GCA_030856525.1 Pseudomonadota bacterium
CGCCAAGAATGCTCGAATCGATGTGCAATAGTTTCATGTGGGATCTCCGAGTGAGGACCGCCACTGGGCGATCTGATGCAATCATCCTACAGGCGAAACCAATACCTGATTAGACGGCGAAAATGCGATAGTTTGTCCTACTGATAGAACAGTCGAGCATTCAAATGCAAGATCTCAATGACCTGTATTACTTTGCCAAAGTGGTCGAAGCCGGTGGATTCGCGGCGGCTGGTCGAATGCTGGGGATTCCCAAATCACGATTGTCGCGCCGCATTGCCGAACTGGAAGAACGCTTGGGCGCGCGCCTGCTACAGCGCACTACCCGTCAGCTGAAACTCACGGCCGTCGGTGAGCGTTATCTGCGGCACTGTCAGGCCATGTTGCTGGAAGCCGAGATGGCTGACGAAACGGTGGCGAGCATGTCCAGCGAACCGCGCGGACGGTTGCGGGTGTCCTGCCCGGTGGGCCTGGCGCACGAAATTCTACCGGGGGTCATCGCGGCATTTCTGGAGAAATATCCGCTGGTGCAACTGGAGGTAATGCTGCTGAATCGCCGCGTCGACCTGGTCACCGAAGGCGTCGACGTTGCCTTGCGCGTGCGTGAGTTGGGTGATGAAGACCCCTTGTTGGTCACCCGCCGCTTGCGTCAGGCGCAAATGCTGCTGGTGGCCAGCCCGGCGTTTTTGCACGGACAAGTGATCAATCAGCCCGATGACCTGAAGAAATTGCCAGTGCTCGGCGCCCTGGAAGCAGATCGGATGGTGCACATTCGCATGCTCGATCAGCACGATAAACGTGTCGACCTGAGCCTCGAAGCGCGGCTGGGCATCGATGACTTCATCGTACGCAAAGCCTGCACCCTGGCTGGTCAGGGTTTTACAATGCTGCCGATGATGTACTGCGAACAAGAGTTGAAGGACGGCACGCTGGTGCAATTGCTGCCGCAGTGGTCGTTGCCGGGCGGCTGGCTGCAAGCGGTGTACCCTCATCGACGCGGGGTGATGCCGGCCGTGCGCGCCTGGATCGACCATATGGTGGAATCATTCGATGCTTGCGAGGAGCGATTGCTATGAAGGCGGGACGCATGAGCGAAGCGGACGTTGCCAATTTCTGCCTGTCGCTGCCCGGTGCGCGGGAGGACTACAAATGGGGTGGCGTGCGGGTGTTTTCGATTGCCGGGAACAAGATGTTCGCCCTGCAGAATCTGCGGGGCGAGTCTTTGGCATTCAAGGTCGACAAGGATCTGTTTCTGGGCCATTGCGACCGCCCGGGCATTCAACCGGCGCCTTATCTGGCGAGGGCGCAGTGGATCATCATGCAGACGCCCTACCCGCTGGGCGCCGCAGAGCTGAAAGACTTGCTTCAGCGTTCACACCAGTTGGTGGTGAGCAAATTACCGAAGCGCACCCAGGTCGGCCTGCTGCTTTAGAACAGTGACAGCAGGTTAGCGCCGAGAAACAGCTGGTCTATCCAGAACACCTGATGCAGCAGCACGATGGCCCAAAACAGTATTTGGAACGAGACCTTGCGGGTTTTGTGCCGAAACACTTGCTGGGCCAGCAATGCGCCCGGCCAGCCACCGGCAAACTCGACAGCGTGCAGAACGTTTTCCGGCGTACGCCAACGATCAGTGCGCGCCTTGCGTTTGTCGCCCCAATACAGGAAAAACGCCAGCAGACTGACGATGCCGTAAGCCGCGAGGGGCACCAGCGAAATCCCGCGCAGCCACATCGTCACTGAACCCGAGAACGGCAGCGCGCACACGATCGCGAACACCAGCAGCTTCAGCCGCGGGTTCTGGATACCGCCCTTGGCAGGATTGCCCGCGCTGGCGTTATTCATGGCTGAACGGCGGTCCAGTCGACCCAACCGAACTGCCACGTCGCCAGAATCACCAGACCAAACGCGATCCGGTACCAGGCGAACGCGGCATAGCTGTGGCTGGCGATGAACTTGAGCAAGCCGCGCACGGCGATCATCGCGAAGATGAACGCGGTGACGAACCCGATGGCGAACACCGGAAAATCTGCCGGCACGAACAGGTCGCGGTATTTGTAGCCCGAATATACCGCCGCAGCGACCATGGTAGGCATCGCCAGAAAGAACGAGAACTCGGTGGCGGTTTTGCGCGACAAGCCGAACAGCAAACCACCAATGATCGTCGAGCCGGAGCGCGAGGTGCCTGGAATCATCGCCAGGCACTGAGCGAAGCCGACTTTCAGCGCGTCCTGCCAGGTAATCTCATCGACTGTTTCGGCGTGCACTTCATGCTGACGCTGCTCGGCCCAGAGCATCACGACACCGCCCACCACCAATGCCGCCGCAACGGTAATGGGGTTGAACAGGTATTCGTGAATCAGATCGGAAAACAGCACGCCCAGCACCACGGCGGGCATGAAAGCGATCAACAGGTTGGCGGTGAAGCGTCGCGCGCCGGGCTGGGTTGGCAGGCCGGTGACCACATCGAAGATCTTGCGACGAAACTCCCAGACCACCGCCAGAATGGCGCCCAACTGAATAATGATGTTGAACGCAATGGCGCGTTCTCCCCCGAAGTCGAGCAAGTCCGCGACAATAATCTGGTGCCCGGTACTGGAAATCGGCAAAAACTCCGTCAGTCCTTCTACAACCCCAAGTATCAATGCCTGCACGGCGGTCCAAAGGTCCATCAATCCCCCAGGAGGCGATGCGCTGCGGCATGCCCCGATAATAATTTTAAAACGTTCACTGCGGTCAACGTGTCTGGTCCGCGCGCTGCAGCCAGGCGAAGCCGAAAAGCATCGACTGAAGTTCGTTCTGGATTCAGGTTTTCCCGCGCGGGGCCGAAATCCTATCAGACAAGCCTGATTAACGCTGCCACGTTATAAGACTTGCGTCGGACACGTCCGGTGAGCAAAGCGTGCAGGGATGCTGGCGATCATTTATGACCAGAACAAGAAACAGGAGTGACAGCGGTATGAACAGCTTGCGAACCATGTCGATCAGCCGCCGTTTGTGGCTCATTCTGATCGTGGCGGTAGTGATGCTTTTGACCTTGGGCGTGCTGATGCTCAAGCAGATTCATGAGGATCTTTATTACGCCAAGGTGGAGAAAACCCAACACGTGGTGCAGACGGCCAGCGGCATCCTGACGTATTTCCATGGCCTGGAAACCGCCGGCACCCTGACCCGAGACGCTGCGCAAAAGCAGGCGCTGACCGCCGTTCGCGGCCTGCGCTATGACGAGACCGATTACTTCTGGATCAACGACCTCACGCCGGTCATGGTCATGCACCCGGCCAACCCGAAACTCGATGGGCAGAACCTCGCGGCGATCCGCGATCCCGACGGTTTTGCGCTGTTCAACGAAATGGTCGCGGTGGCGAAAAGCAAAGGTGCCGGCATCGTCGATTACCGCTGGCCGAAACCGGGTGCCGAGGCGCCGGTGGAAAAAACCTCCTACGTGAAACTGTTCGAACCCTGGGGCTGGATCATTGGGTCGGGCGTGTACATCGATGACATGCAGGCCGAGTTCGCCGGCCAGGTCTGGAAAGCTACATTCGTTGGGCTGGTGATTGCCGCGATCATGGCGCTGCTGGTGATTCTGATTGCCCGCAGCATCGTTCGCCCGCTGCAGGAAACCGTGAACGCGATGGCCAACATCGCCAGCGGCGAAAGCGACCTGACTCGCAGCCTCGACACCCATGGCCACGATGAAGTGACGCAACTGGCGCAGCATTTCAATGCGTTCACCGCCAAGCTGCGGCTGGTAATCGGCGAGCTGCAAATCTCCGCCAGCGCACTGGGCCAGTCCTCCAGTGAGCTGGGCAACGATGCGGCCGAGGCGCAACAGCGCAGCCAGCAGCAATCGCAGCAAATGGAGCTCGTGGCAACGGCGATCAACGAGGTGACTTACGGCGTGCAGGACGTGGCGAAAAACGCCGAGCACGCCGCGAGTGAAATGCGCGATGCCGAGTCGCAGGCGCAGCAGGGTCAGGTCAACATTGACGGGAGCCTGCAGCAGATCGACAAATTGTCTTCGACGATCGATCAGGCCGTTGAGGTGATTCGCACACTCGCTGCCGAAAGCACGCAGATTGGCAGCGTATTGGAAGTGATCCGTTCCATCGCCGAACAGACCAACCTGCTGGCGCTCAACGCCGCGATCGAAGCGGCCCGAGCCGGCGAGCAGGGACGCGGATTTGCCGTTGTAGCGGATGAAGTCCGGTTGCTGGCGCAGCGCACGCAGAAGTCGACGGCCGAAATCCAGTCGATGATCGAGCGTCTGCAAAATCATTCGGAAGCGGCAGTGAAAGTGATCGGCGACAGCAGCCGCGCCTCGCAACTGACCATCGAACAGGCGGGCCTTGCCGGTGCGAGTCTTAATGCGATCGGCCAGGCACTGCGCAATCTCAACGGGTTGAATGCGTCGATTGCCAGCGCGACCCTGCAGCAGGCTCAAGTGGTTGAGGACATCAACCAGAACGTCACCCAGGCGGCCGGTTTGTCTCACAGCACCGCAATGGCGGCGGAGCAATCGAGCGTGGCCAGCGTGCGGCTCAAGGAACTGAGCGAACAACTGAACGGGTTGCTCAGGCAGTTCCGCGTTTAACCGCCACGACGCGGTCTTGTAGCAGCTGCCGAGCCTGCGAGGCTGCGTCTTTGTTGTAGCGTCTGCCGAGCCTGCGAGCCGGACGCAGTCTCGCGGGCTCGGCAGCTGCTACGGGGCTGGTGTCGGTCCGGGTGGTTCTCCTTTGCCTGCGCCTGCCGTTACAATCGCCACCCTTCGCGACTTCTCCAAGGAAACTTCATGTCCGGGCTTGAACTGTTTGCCGCCGCCCTCGGTGTCATTGCCGTCTGGCTAACAGTCAAACAGAACCCGTGGTGCTGGCCTGTCGGGCTGGTCATGGTGCTGCTTTACAGCTGGATTTTTTTTGAAGTGAAGCTCTATTCGGACATGCTGCTGCAAGTGATCTACGCCGCGTTGCAGCTCTACGGATGGTGGCAGTGGACACGGTCGGGCGACGCGCATCAGGGCCGGCAGGTCAGTCGTCTTGGCGCGCAAGCCGTGGTGTTAAGCCTGGCCATCGGTGCCGTCGGTAGCCTCTTGCTCGGCGCTGCGATGGCCCATTGGACTGATGCTGCGCAGCCGTGGCTGGATGCAGCGCTGACCGGTTTCAGCCTGGTCGCACAAGTATGGATGGCGCAAAAGCGCGTGCAGTGCTGGCCCCTGTGGATTGTCGTTGATGTGATTTTCGTCGGGCTGTTCGTTTATAAGGGCCTGTACCTCACTGCGGCACTCTACGGGCTGTTCACCCTGCTGGCGGTACAAGGCTGGCGCGAATGGCGTGCCGATCCTGTTGTGCGCACATGAAAGTCCTGGTGCTGACCGGTCCCGAATCCAGCGGCAAAAGCTGGCTGGCTGCAGAATTACAGACGCAGTTCGGCGGCCTGCTGGTCGATGAATACGTGCGTTGGTTCATTGAGCAAAATCCTCGCGAGACGACGCTGGCCGATATCCCCTCCATCGCTCGCGGCCAGCTGGAATGGGAGGACGCGGCTCGCACGCAGCAACCTCCACTGCTGATCCTGGACACGCATTTGCTGAGCAATATCCTCTGGAGTCAGACCCTGTTTGGCGAATGTCCGGCATGGATCGAACAGGCTCTGCTTTCGCGCCAATACGACTTGCATTTGCTGCTGTCTCCCGAAC
>JALYPE010000628.1 GCA_030856525.1 Pseudomonadota bacterium
CTCCACCACTGCCTGAGCGGCCTTCTCGGCCTGCGCATGAATGGTCTCGACCCGACCGCGCACTGCCTGCGCGCCCTGCGCCTGATGCGCCGCTGCCTGCGTCGCCAGACCAATTGCGGCATGCACCTGCTCGACCGACGCCTGCACCGATTGCTGCAATCGCGCACTGTCACGTAACACCAGCAATCCTTCATTCGCCTGACGCCCGGCCTGACCAATCGCCGCCACTGCCTCGCGCGCGCCCTGCTGCAAGGCAACAATGTGCGCCTGAATGTCGCCGGTGGAGCTTTGCGTCTTGCTCGCCAGCGCCCGCACTTCATCCGCAACCACAGCGAATCCACGGCCAGTCTCGCCGGCGCGAGCGGCTTCGATGGCCGCGTTCAGGGCCAGCAGGTTGGTCTGCTCGGCGATGCCGTGAATCACCGTCAACACCACTTCAATCTGTTCACTCTGCTGCGCCAGTCGCTCAATCACTTGCGCGCCGGTATCGACCTGCCCGGCCAACGCTTCGATGAGGCTGCCGACCTTCGCCGACGTCCGGGTGTTTTCATCAGTGGCCGAGCGAATGTCCACAACCTGCTGCAAGGCCGCCTGCATGGCGTGACTTTCGGACTGCGCCTCGTCTGCCATCTGTGACAGCGCGCGCAGACTTTCCGCCACCTCGTCGCGCTGCATGCCGGCTGCCGCATCGGCTCCAGCGTTGCGCAAGGTCATGGCGCCGATTTCAACGCCGGTACGCTTGGCCACATCGCCCGCCTCGCGCACGATCGGCTGCAACTTATCCACAAAGCGATTGACCGCCGACGCCATGTCGCCAATTTCATCTTTGCTGTTGATCTGTACTCGCTTGGTCAAATCGCCTTCGCCTGCAGCCAGATCATCCATCGCTGCAATCAGCATTTTCAGGCGATTGACCACGCGACGGCCAAGCACAACGGCCAGCAACAGCAGCACGCCCAGGCCGACCAGCGCCAGGACCATGCCGATACGCCAGCGCAAGGTCATTGCCGCTTCCTGAACGGTGTCATTGGTATTGGACTGCATTTCTGAGGCCGTGGCTTGCGCCGAGGTCAGGCGCGCACGCATCGCGGTGGCGCTGTCAGCGGCAGCCCCTTTGAGACTGTCCCCGACCAACTGATCACTGCTGGCGATCAACGTCGAGAAGCGCTTGTCCAGCGCCGCCAGATCGGCTTCCACGGAAGCGGTGGAAACGCCCATCAACACCTTGCCGATTTCCACGCCGTTAGGATTGATCGACGCTTCGAGGTAATAAACCGAGGGATCTTTTTTCGCCGCATCGAGCACTTTGTCCAGCGCCCGCTCGCCTTGGCCCTTTTCCAGGAGCGCCTTGTTGATCGGGTTTTCCCGGTTTAGGTAACGGGTCAGATGCTGGCCGGTAGCGTCGTCGTACACCACGAACAACACGTTGGGATTGCGCTGTGCACGGCGAGCGAATTCGGACAGGGTAGGTACGTCGCTGTCCCACATGGCGCGGGGAGCGACCGAGGCCAGCAGCTGCGCCATATCGTTGGCGGAATCCTTCAGGCCTTTTTCCAGCGTCGCACGCAGCTGAGCCTGTTCGTCCTCCAAACGCGAGGACAAACCCGCTGTCAGGCGCTGCCGGGTGCTGGTCGAAAGTGCGTCCAGGCTTGAGGTGACTTCGCGCCCCGCCTGCTCCAGTTCGCCAGACAGCTTTTGACTGTCGGCACCGAGTCGCACAGCCAGATCGGCTTCCAGTGCAGTCACCGTGCTCCGGGTCAGAGCGACCGCCACCAGCACCTGCACCAAAAGAGCGATACCAAGCGTAACGAACACAGGCCGCAACAAACGGCTTTGTAACAATGAGAGAACGGCTGACACGTGGAATCCCTCGGCTGTGGCGCCATTAAATTGATGGCACGCTGGTAGCGATGCTTTTATTCAACATCACAGCAAAGGTCATGCCGTCTCGAGGGCAGATACGACAAAGGGCCCAATCAAGGGCCCTTTGTCTTTTACATCAATAGCTTATTAAGCGAACGGATGACGCAAAACGATGGTTTCGTTGCGGTCCGGGCCCGTCGAAATAATGTCGATCGGCGCGCCGATCAGCTCTTCGACTCGCTTGATGTAGTCGCGTGCGTTAGCTGGCAGCTCTTCCAGAGTTTTGGCGCCCACGGTCGATTCGGTCCAGCCCGGCACTTCTTCGTACACAGGCTGCAGGCCCAGGTAGCTGTCAGCGTCGGTCGGAGCAACATCATTGCCCTCTGCATCTTTGTAGCCGACGCAGATGTTGATGGCTTCCAGGCCGTCAAGTACGTCCAGCTTGGTCAGGCAGATGCCCGAGATGCTGTTCACATCGATAGCGCGACGCAGGATGACAGCGTCGAACCAGCCACAACGACGGGCACGGCCAGTTGTCGCGCCGAACTCGTGGCCTTGCTTGGCTAGGTGCGCACCGACTTCGTCAAACAGTTCGGTCGGGAAAGGACCCGAACCTACACGCGTGGTGTAAGCC
>JALYPE010000629.1 GCA_030856525.1 Pseudomonadota bacterium
CTGGTCAACCAGGTAACCGTGGGCGCCATGGATTTCAATGCCGTCCATACCGATGCTCTGCGCATCCTTGGCTGCCTGAGCAAACGCGGCAATCACGTCCTGGATATCCTGCTTGCTCATGCCGTGAACGACGACCTGACCGTCCTTGAGTTTTTCCGACGGACCGTAACCCGGCACGCTGGCGTCCGGCTCGGTGCCGATACGACGCACACTGCCGACATGCCACAGTTGCGGAACGATCTTGCCGCCTTCGGCGTGCACTGCGTCGACGACTTTCTTCCAGCCGGCCAACGCGGCCTCACCGTAGAAGTGCGGCACGTTCGGGTAGCCATTGGAGGCGATGTGACCGACGGTGGTGCCTTCGGTGATGATCAGGCCGACGCCGGCTGCGGCGCGACGACGGTAGTATTCGATGACTTTGGAATTGGGCACGCCACCCGGCGAGAACGAGCGGGTCATAGGCGCCATGACAACGCGGGTCGGCAGTTCGAGAGTGCCGAGGTGGAACGGTTTGAACAGGGCTTGAACAGGCATGGGACACTCCACGGGATAGACTTTATGACGGCGATAATATGGAGAGTCGCCAGCAATGAACAGCACTATTGATTGCAGTGATTAAGATCTAAAAGTTGAACAGAACTGTAGGAGCGAGCTTGCTCGCGAAAAACCCGAGGACACCGCGGGGTGTCAGGTTTTGCGACGTTATCGTTAACGTCCATCGCCAGCAAGCCGGCTCCTACAGGGGGTCAGGCCAGGGCTTTTTCAATTGCCTGGATCACAGAAGGATCATCCGGCGCCGTGCGCGGCGAGAATCGCGCCAGAACGCGACCGTCTTTCCCAAGCAGGAATTTTTCAAAGTTCCAGGTAATGTCGCCCGGGAATTCGGCGCCCTCGCCCGCCAGCAGCCGGTACAACTGATGACGTTCATGACCGTTGACTTCCAGCTTGCTGGACAACGGAAAGGTCACGCCATAGTTGAGGCTGCAGAATTCCTGGATCTCTTGCTCGCTGCCCGGCTCTTGCCCGGCAAACTGATTGCACGGCAAGCCCAGCACGCTGAAACCTTTACCTTTGTATTGCTGGTAGAGGTTTTCCAGCGCCGCATACTGTGGGGTCAAGCCGCATTTGGAGGCGACATTGACCACCAGCACGACGTGCCCCTTGAAGGGCGCCAGAGGTAGCTCCTGACCATTCAGGTCGGTCAATGTAAGGTCGTGAAAAGCACTCATGACGAACTCCAAATTCCCGTGTTCTTCTCGAAACAGCCTCTTGGTGATTCCACCAGGGACAGCCGCGGACTAAAAAAGGCGCCCCGCGGGCGCCTCTCCAGTACTCGAAGCTTAGCGCAGAAATCAGTGCTGATGGCCACCTTCACCATGCACGTGACCATGCGCGACTTCTTCCTGGCTGGCTTCACGGATGTCGATGATCTTGACCTGGAAATTCAGGCGCTGACCGGCCAACGGGTGGTTGCCGTCAACGGTGACATCGTCGCCGTCCAGATCGCGGATGGTCACGATCTGCATCTGGCCGTCCGGCGCGGAAGCGTGGAACTGCATGCCCACTTCCAGTTCGTCCACGCCTTCGAACATGCTGCGGCTCAGAGTGCTGACCAGTTCGGCGGCGTATTCGCCGTAAGCGTCTTCCGGTTCAACAGCTACGGTCAGCTCGTCGCCGACTGCCTTGCCTTCCAGGGCTTTTTCCAGGCCCGGGATAATGTTGCCTGCGCCTTGCAGGTAAACCAGCGGCGCGCCGCCGGCGGAGCTGTCGATGACCTCACCAGCGTCGTTGGTCAGGGTATAGTCGATGGAGACAGCCTTATTGGCGGCGATCAGCATGGGGCGAGACCTTTTGCAGAAGAATATAGAAAGACCAAGTTTAGCGAAGCAATCGTCCGAAAGCGAACACAACCCGGACAGACGGAACGCGGTGCCAGGCTCGACGGTCACAGGTTTTCATCAGGACGAGGATGGGCACTGGGTTGCCGAGCTGTCCTGCGGCCATACCCAACACCTGCGCCATGAACCGCCATGGCAGTCCCGCGCCTGGGTGCTGGACCCGGCGCAACGCCTTGAAAAAATAGGCCAAGCCTTTGCTTGTGGTTGGTGCGCACAAGGCTCGGTTAGCGCTAACCTTGGCGACTGAATTGCGGTAGACGGCCAGTCATAGGTTGTCACCATTGCCATGCTCCTTTAGAGAATCCGCATGCAAACTTTTTTTATCGCGCCCACCGATTTTGGTGTGGGTCTGACCTCCATCAGCCTCGGGCTGGTGCGCACGCTCGAACGGGCCGGCCTCAAGGTCGGCTTTTTAAAACCGATCGCACAGCCGCACCCGGGCGACACCGGGCCCGAACGCTCCACCGAACTGGTGGCCCGCACTCACGGTCTGAAACCGCCTCAGCCGCTGGGGCTGGCGCATGTCGAACGTATGCTCGGCGATGGCCAGCTTGACGAATTGCTCGAAGAAATCATCACTCTGTATCAGCAAGCCGCCATCGGCAAAGACGTGCTGATCGTTGAAGGCATGGTGCCGACGCGCAGCGCCAGTTACGCCGCGCGAGTCAATCTGCATCTGGCCAAGAGCCTGGATGCTGACGTGATCCTGGTCTCCGCGCCGGAAAACGAGGTGTTGGCCGAGCTTTCCGGGCGCGTCGAGTTGCAGGCGCAGTTGTTCGGCGGCCCGAAAGACCCCAAGGTCCTCGGCGTGATTCTCAACAAGGTCAAGACTGACGAGAGCATGGAAGCGTTTGCCGCGCGCCTGAAGGAGCATTCGTCCTTGCTG
>JALYPE010000715.1 GCA_030856525.1 Pseudomonadota bacterium
ATGGTAGTGTGGGGTTTCCCCATGTGAGAGTAGGTCATCGTCAAGATTAAATTCCGAAACCCCTATCTGCGTATGCAGGTAGGGGTTTTGTTTTGGCCGCAGGAAAGTTCGTACAGCATCTTCGGACAGCGTTCGGCTGTCTTGGACGTCCGACAATGCTAAGGTTTGGCCCTAGCTTTTGATATTTTCCAAGGAAGCCTCTATGCCGGACGCGACGTCCCTCAATCCTGGTTTTATGGTGGTTCACGGTAACCGTCTGGACGAGTTGCGCAGCCTGGTGGTCAGCTGGATGCGGCGCTACCCGCTGGCTCCCTTGGAAAACGAAATCGCTCTGGTACAGAGCAACGGTATCGCGCAATGGCTCAAACTGGCCCTCGCGCAAGATCCTGAAGAAGACGAAACGGGCGGATGCGGCATTGCCGCAGCCATTGACGTCCAGCTGCCGGGAAGCTTCATGTGGCAGCTGTACCGCATGGTGTTGGGCCGAGATGAAATCCCGGTCAAATCCTTGCTTGATAAAGCCCCGCTGACGTGGCGCCTCATGCGGCTGCTGCCGCAGTTGATCGATCAACCGCACTTCGAACCCTTGCAACGCTTCCTTACGCAAGACACCGATCTGCGTAAACGCTATCAGCTCGCCGAGCGCCTGGCTGACTTGTTCGACCAATATCAGGTCTACCGGGCTGACTGGCTCGAAGACTGGGCAGACGGTCGCCATCAATTACGTAACGTTCGAGGGCAAGCCAAACCCCTTACCCCTGCCAACTGCTGGCAGGCGGAGTTATGGCGCGCATTGTTGCTGGATGTCGGTGAACAAGGAATGGCGCAAAGCCGGGCGGGCGTCCATCAACGGTTTATCGAACGGATCAACAGCCTCGACGTTGCGCCTGATGGCCTGCCTTCAAGAGTGATCGTCTTCGGCATTTCCTCGTTGCCCGCCCAAGCGTTGGAGGCCTTGGCGGGACTGGCACGCTTCAGTCAGGTTCTGCTCTGCGTGCATAACCCGTGTCGCCATCATTGGGCGGACATCGTCGCCGATAAAGACCTGCTACGGCATCAATACAAACGACAGGCGCGCAAAAGCGGCATGCCCGTCGTGCTCGACCCGCACACACTGCATCAGCATGCTCACCCACTCCTCGCCGCCTGGGGTAAGCAAGGGCGGGACTACATCAATCTGCTGGATAGCTATGACGATCCGAACAGCTATCGCGCTGCATTCCGCGACGGGCGTATCGACTTGTTCAGTGACAGCCAGCCGCAGAGCATGCTCAATGAACTGCAGGACGATATCCTCGAACTGCGTCCACTCAGTGAGACCCGCGACCACTGGCCAGCGGTCGATTTGCAGAAAGATAAGTCCATCCGTTTTCATATTGCCCACAGTGCTCAGCGAGAAGTCGAAATACTCCACGACCAGTTGCTCGCACGCTTTAGTGCAGATCCTGCTTTGCGCCCTCGCGACATCATCGTGATGGTCCCGGATATCGACAGTTACGCCCCGCATATTCGTGCTGTATTCGGTCAGATGGAGCGGCATGATCCGCGCTTTATTCCATTCACCCTTACTGACCAGGGTCAGCGCGGTCGAGACCCGCTACTGATTGCGGTCGAGCACCTGCTCAAACTTCCAGACAGTCGTTTTCCCGTCAGCGAAATCCTCGATTTGCTTGATGTTGCCGCACTGCGCGCGCGCTTCGGCGTCGAGGAGCGCGACCTTCCAACTCTGCATCGCTGGATTGAAGGAGCGGGTATCCGCTGGGGCATCAACGCCGAGCAGAGAGCGGGTCTGGGCCTGCCACCGGCAATGGAACAAAACAGTTGGCGTTTCGGCCTGCGACGGATGTTGCTCGGCTATGCGGTCGGCAGCGCCAGTGCTTGTGAGGGAATTGAGCCGTACGATGAGATAGGTGGTCTTGATGCGGCATTGATCGGCCCTCTTGTTGCATTGCTGGATACGCTGGAGGTGGCTCACCAGGAACTGTCTCATCCGGCAACTCCGAAACAATGGGGCCTACGACTGCAATCATTGGTACAGCTGTTTTTCCAGGCCAGTAACGAACACGACGACTATGTCCTGGCCCAGCTTGAAGAGTTGCGAGAGACCTGGCTGGACACTTGTGAGTCCGTCGGTTTGCACGATGAATTGCCGCTGACAGTGGTTCGCGAGGCCTGGCTTGCCGGTCTCGATCAAGGTCGGTTGTCCCAGCGCTTTCTGGCTGGCTCGGTCAACTTTTGCACCTTGATGCCCATGCGCGCGATCCCGTTCAAACTGGTGTGCTTGCTGGGCATGAACGATGGGGATTACCCGCGTGCGCAGCCACCGCTGGACTTCGACCTGATGGGCAGCGATTACCGTCCTGGTGATCGTTCCCGGCGCGAAGATGACCGTTATTTGCTGCTCGAAGCGTTGTTGTCAGCTCGTGATCAGCTGTACATCAGTTGGGTCGGGCGTAGCATTCGGGACAACAGCGAACGCCCGGCGTCAGTATTGATCGGCCAGTTGCGCGACCATCTGGCCACTGGCTGGCGGCTGCCCGGCACCGACGAAAACCTGCTTGAAGCATTGACCCAGGAACATCCACTGCAACCTTTCAGCGCCCGCTATTTTCATGAAGGCGACCAACTGTTCAGCTACGCCAATGAATGGCAGGTGCTCCATCAAGCCAATGCAACAAACGATTCGACCGAACTGCTTGACGACTATATTCAGGAAGAGCCGCTGAGCCTGGGGCAGTTGCAGGATTTCCTGCGCAATCCGGTCCGACATTTTTTCAGTCAGCGCCTTAAGGTGTTTTTCGAGGCGACTGAAGTTCCTCTGCCCGACGAGGAGCCGTTCGTACTGGACGCTCTCCAGCGTTATAACCTCAGCGACAGTTTGCTCGAGGCCGCGTTGGGCCAGCTGGATCGTGTCGATCACGCGCTCGAAGCTCACGCAAAACGTCTGCAAAACAGTGGCCTGCTACCCTTGGCCGGGTTTGGTGATTACCTTCAGCGGGAGCTGATCGAGCCGTTGCCGGATTTGTTGCAGCGTTATCACCAGATCCTTGCGCTGTGGCCAACGCCGCTCAGCAGTGCACTTCCTGTGAGCCTGGAGTTGCAAAGTTTGCGACTTGAAGGCTGGCTCAGTGGACTGCATCAACGGGCTGACGGTGGATTACTGTCACTGACCACCATTCCCAACAGCATCGGCTCGGTCAAGTCCCGCAAATGGCATCGCCTCACGCGACCTTGGGTTAATCACTTGGCGGCCTGCGCCAGCGGGATGGCGATGACGACCGCGCTGGTAGCCAGCGACGATACTCTGCTGCTGGAACCGATGGACAAAACGGCCGCATTGAGCACTCTCGGTGAT
>JALYPE010000718.1 GCA_030856525.1 Pseudomonadota bacterium
CTACTGCGACGCCTGAACAGAAGCTCGCCATCGCCGGTTACTTTAAAGACCCGGTCGGTTTTTCCGAAAGCGGCACGCCTTACATCATCGACCTGGGTGGCTCGCCGACGCTGGCGCCGGAGAACACGCTCAATCCTGAAGTGCAATCCCAGCCGCAGCCGGACAAGGTCACCGTTGACACCGAGCAGGTCGAGGGCATGGCCGAAATGGTCGAGAAGGAACGTCTCGAGTTGCTGCTGCAAGAGTTGCAGAACAAGGTTGACGAGAATCCTCAGCTACAGAAATTCAAGGACCAGATCCTGTTCGAAATCACTCCGAACGGTTTGCGCATCCAGATCATGGACGCGGAAAACCGGCCGATGTTCGACTCGGGCAGTGCGCGTTTGAAACCGTATTTTGAAGACATTTTGCTGGCCATGGCCGACACCATCAAAGCGGTGCCGAACAAGATCAGCATCAGCGGTCACACCGACGCCAAGCCGTACACCGGGACTGGTGATTTCGGTAACTGGGAACTGTCGGCCAACCGTGCCAACGCCGCTCGCCGGGCCTTGGTGGCCGGCAGTTATCCGGAGTCGCAAGTGGCGCGCGTGGTGGGTTATGCTTCGTCGGCGCTGTTTGATCGGGAGAGCCCGTTCAATCCGGTCAATCGTCGTATCGACATTGTTGTGTTGACCAGAAAAGCGCAGGCCGCCATCGAAGGTGCACAAGGTGCGGACCCCTCGCCGATTCCGGGGCAGGGCGCGCCTGGTGAGGCTCCGGGTACGCCGGCTACATCGACGCCACCGGTTGACCCGAATGCCTTGCCCGACGATCAGCAACCGGTGCCGGCGCATGAACTTCGCGAGCGGTTGAATCTGTTTGATGATGTTGCGCCCAAGCCGGTTGAACCGCCGAAGCCGTAAGACACCTGATTTGCAGCGGGCTGTGCTCCACTTGTAGGAGCCGAGCTTGCTCGCGAAGGCGGCGTGTCAGGCGACTTGGGTTTTGAAGGTGTACATATCCGTTTTCGGGGTGATGGCTGCCGAGGTTGCGCGCCTTACACAAAATCCACTTCGCCTGTGCCATAGCTATCGCGAGCAAACTCGGCTCCTACAGCTCCTGTGTCCAGTCACGGATACGCCCATCTCTTGCAATCCAGTACCCACCATCAAAACCCCCGCCGAATCCGGCTTTTCAGATTTCCGTGAAACACATCGGCATCACGCTTGTACACACTGCGAATCGACTCACTGAACGACTCCAGCCCCATTGATCGGCTGGACAGTTTTTCCTCACGATAAGCATCAATAAAGAAATTGATATCCGCCTCCCCACTGAGCGTCGGCCATTTATCGAGGTACAACGGCAAGTCGCTGTGCCCGATCTTGTAAGTACAAATCCGGCGATTGCTGATCGTCGCCTCACCAATCTCAAACGGCACCCACCAGGATTGCGCCGTTTCCTGCGACACCACAGCCAGCAAATGCGTGCATTCAGTAATGTTGCGGGTGATCACCGCGGTGATGTCATCGGTTTCCAGGGACTCGGTATCCAACACATCGAGATACGTTTTGATGTTCGCCCGCTCCAGGCGATCGTTGATGGTCATCGCGTATAAGCGATCGGTATGGCGATAGCTGATAAAAACAGGCATCAGAAGTGTCCCTTGATTGCGAGTTCACGGTAGTAGGCGCCGAGCGCGGTAAGGCGGCAGCCGGTGGATTGCATGGCGGCGAAATACATGTGCTCGGCGTCGACCGGTTCGATCAGGCTGTGCCGGTTGCACTTTTGCAGCTGACTGAAGATTTCACCGTTATCGGGATCGAAATCGGTCGCCGTCGGTTCGAAGCTCGGGTCGAGCGGATAGACGAAAGCGGGATCCGGAAACCATTCCTTGAGCTTGCGCAGGGTTTCTTCGGAGATCAGCGGCGTGACTTCGCGCAATGGCACAAACTGCGACACATTGGTTTTGAACACGGGGCGCTGCTCCCACGCACCCAGCGCGTTATCGACGAACGAATAGACGCTGCCGGGCGTGACCTTTCCCAGCACATTGGCAGCCCCGCCGTGCAGCGCCTGCAGCAGCAAATCGGTGAACACGCCATGGCCCCTGCCTTCCATGGCCAGCTGGTCTTTTTTGCAGGCAGTGAGAATCGTCAGGCCTTCGCTGATGACGCTGCTGCCGCCGCGCAACCCGCGCATGGCGGCGGCCGCACCGGCCTGGCAGCAATCGAGAATGATGATTTTGTTCTTGATGTGAGTGGCATCTTCCGCCCATTTCAAGACATCGCTTATGCGAATGCCTTCAACGTTTTGACCGAAGTCCTGAGGAATAAGCAGCCCTTCGTCGATGCTCGTATCAAACTGACCGTGCCCGGCGAAATACAGCAGCGCCACGTCGCAATCACCGGAGAACAGGCTCTGGATCTGCTCCTTCAAATACAGGCGGGTAAGGTTTTCCTCCGCCGACGTCAGCACTTTGTTGTTGAAATTCGGCCGGCCATTGGCGTGGCGCTCCAGCACTGACGCCATGGCCATGGCATCGTTGGTGCAACCGCTTAATGGCGATACATGCGTGTAATGGTTGATCCCGATGAACAGTCCCTTGCGCATGATTACACCGCCGTGTGCAGGCGAATGGCAGCAACGATGCTGTTGGTGTTCCAGGCGCATTCGGCATGCGCTGCGTTGCGGACCACCGTGGAAATCCGCTCCGCACCGAACGGCTTGATAGCGATGATGACCTTGCCCATGCGCTTGGCAATCTCGATCTCTTTGTTGATCCACTTGCTGTAAGTGGCATACATGCCGGCCATGATCAGGACTGCTGAACAGGGGCGAATCTTGTTCTCGATGGCCAGTTCGAGCTGCATGTCGTTCAGGGCGCCGACGATCGGGTTATGTGGCGGCACCGAGAAATTCTTGAAGGCGAACGTCGGGTGCTCGGTGAGCAGGTCAACCAGCCGGTCATGTTTGTCGGAATAATTCCACGAATGGCTGATGAACAAATGATAGGTCTGCATGGGTATCCCTCGGTCTCGCCAGGTGCGAATAGGGACTGAATGTATGCAGTTGAACGACCGTCACAAGGCTTTCGCGGAGAAAGAGAGGCACCCTACAAGCAGGCGTGCGAAAGCCCTACAGAAGTTTCTGACATTCAATTGATAGGAATTTACAGGGGCAGCGAGCGCCCCCCCGCCCCGTCAGTGTCGGGGCGGGGAGTGCGACTGTTTAATAGCTGCTTTCAGGCAAGCTGGCGATGATCGAGCGGTAGCTGTTCATTCGCTGCTGCTGCACGCGGCCTTCTTCCAGCGCCTTGAGCAGGGCGCAACCGGGTTCGCGGTCGTGCTTGCAGTCACGGAAGCGGCAGGTGCCGATCAAGTCGTTGAACTCGATGAAGCCCGCTTCGACGTCGGCACGGCTGACATGGCCGAGACCGAATTCGCGAATGCCCGGGGAGTCGATCAGCTCGCCGCCACCAGGGAAGTGGAACAAGCGCGCGGTCGTCGTCGTGTGAGTGCCTTGGCCGGACAGCTCAGACAGCGGGCCGACGCGGGTTTCGACTTCCGGCAGCAGGCTGTTGACCAGCGACGACTTGCCAACGCCGGACTGACCGACGAACACGCTGATACGTCCGTCCAGTTGCTCCTGCAGCTGCTCCATGCCATTGCCGTGGTGCGCCGAGACTTCCAGTACCGGATAACCCAGCGTGCGATAGACCGCCAACAATGCATTCAACGCCGGAGCGTTTTGCTCGTCGATCAGGTCGAATTTGTTCAGTAGCAGCAACGGACGAATGCCGGCGTGCTCGGCCGCGACCAGATATCGGTCGATCAGGTTAGCGTGGGGCTCTGGCAAAGGCGCGAAGACGATGACGATCATGTCGACGTTCGCCGCGACAGGCTTGAGCTGGCCACGGCTGTCCGGGCGGCAGAGCTCGGTTTTACGCGGCAGTTGCGCCACGATCACACCGATGCCCTGGTTGCCGGCACGCCAGACCACCTGATCGCCGGTCACCAGCGCAGGCAGGTTGGCGCGCAAATGGCAGCGGAATACCTCGCCAGCCAGCTCGCCTTCGAGCGCTTCGACTTCGACCTGGACACCGAAGTGCGCGATCACCAGGCCGGTCTGTTCCGGACCCAGGTCGCCGCCCTCAAGTGCCTCGACAGCCGAGGACTCGCGTTTGGCGGCGCGGGCAGCGCGCTCGCCCTGAATCTTTTCGATGCGCCAGTTTTGACGACGATTGAGTTGGCGTTTGGCCATGGGTGTTCCGTATCAAGAATGCAGCGATTAGGTAAAACGGCCGCGAGTTTAGCACGCCCGGCCACCGGCCTAGGCTAAACTGCGCAGCATTGCCTAGGAGCCGACACATGCAAAACCCGCAGAATCTGATCTGGATCGACCTGGAAATGACCGGTCTGAACCCTGATACCGACGTCATCATCGAGATGGCCACCATTGTCACCGACAGTGACCTGAACACCCTCGCCGAAGGTCCGGTGATTGCCATTCACCACAGCGACGAAATCCTCGCCGGCATGGATGAATGGAATACCCGCCAACATGGCGGTTCGGGCCTGACCCAGCGTGTGCGCGACAGCCGCATCAGCATGGCCGAAGCCGAAGCCGAGACCATCGCTTTTCTGGAGAAGTGGGTGCCGAAGGGCAAGTCGCCGATTTGCGGCAACAGCATCTGCCAGGACCGTCGCTTCCTCTATACCCACATGAAATCGCTGGAAAGCTATTTCCACTACCGCAATCTCGACGTCTCGACCTTGAAAGAGCTCGCCGCTCGCTGGGCGCCGGACGTGCGCGACAGTTTCCAAAAGGGCAGCACACACCTGGCGCTGGACGACATCCGCGAATCGATCGCCGAACTGCAGCATTACCGCAAGCATTTCATCAAGTTCTGATTCGGCGGGCCTTGGTGGCGGGGGCTTTTTGGTGATGGCTTTTGTGGTGCGGCCTTTGCGGTGAGGGCTTTTGTGGTGGGGGGATTCATCCCCGTCCGGCTGCGCAGCAGTCGTGAAACCATCGCCGGTTGTATGCCTGAGGTGCCTCGGTTCTGGATTGGGGCCGCTTCGCAGCCCAGCGGGGATAAATCCCCTCGCCACAAGTTAGGTGTGAATGGCTTGGCGCCCTCTTTTGGTGCTTCGATGAAGTAAGTAGACTGCGCGCCTTCCCGCAAGGACCGCCACCATGTTGCTGATGCTATATCTGATCGCCATCACCGCCGAAGCCATGACCGGTGCCCTTTCTGCCGGGCGTCGCGGCATGGACTGGTTTGGTGTGGTGCTGATCGCCTGCATCACGGCGCTCGGCGGCGGGTCGGTGCGTGACGTACTGCTCGGCCACTACCCGCTGACCTGGGTCAAACACCCGGAATACCTGGTGCTGACATCCATCGCAGCGATGTTCACCGTGTTCGCTGCACGCTGGATGCGTCACCTGCGCTCGCTGTTCCTCGTGCTTGATGCTGTGGGGCTGGTGGCATTCACATTGATTGGCTGCATGACCGCGCTGGAAATGGGTCACGGCATGCTGGTGGCGTCGGTCAGCGGCGTCATTACAGGTGTCTTCGGCGGGATCCTCCGCGACATCTTCTGCAACGACATTCCGCTGATCTTCCGCCGCGAACTCTATGCCAGCGTTTCATTTGCGGCGGCGTGGTGCTACATGCTGTGTCTCTATCTGCAATTACCAGGCGAGCAGGCCATTCTGGTCACGCTGTTCGGTGGTTTCCTGCTACGCCTGTTGGCGATCCGTTTCCACTGGGAAATGCCCAAATTCGTTTACAACGACGAAACCTGACCCGGCCCATGTAGGAGCGAGCTTGCTCGCGATGGGCGTGAACGAAAACGCTGTGAACCTGACATCCCGTGGCGCTCTCTGGTTCATCGCGAGCAATCGAGCGTCGACCGGCTGCTCCTACAATAAACCGTGTTGCTTGAGGGCCCACTCTACGTGTTCACGGACCAATTCAGAGGGATAGTCGCGCCGTGCCTTGAGCGCTTCCAGCACCGGAATGCTCGATGGCGCGTTACCCAGCCCCACCGCCAGATTGCGCAGCCAGCGCTCGTAACCCGCGCGCCGCAACGGCGAGCCTTCGGTGCTGCTCAAAAATTTCGCTTCATCCCACATGAATAATTCCGCCAGCCCGGCATTGTCCAGGTTGTGCCGTGGCTTGAAATCACTTTCCCCGGAGGGGCGGGCGAAGCGGTTCCATGGGCAGACGATCTGGCAGTCGTCGCAACCAAACACGCGATTACCGATCAAGGGGCGCAGCTCTTCTGGAATCGCGCTTTTCAATTCGATGGTCAGGTAGGAAATGCAGCGTCGGGCGTCCAGTACGTAAGGTCCGACGAAGGCATTGGTCGGGCAGATATCCAGGCACGCGGTACAGCGGCCGCAATGTTCGCTGG
>JALYPE010000722.1 GCA_030856525.1 Pseudomonadota bacterium
GTCCACAGGTACACCGGGCGATTGCCCATCGCCCAGGTCATCTGGTTGCCCAACGCATTCAGGTAGGCGCCGCGGTGATGGTAGATCACGCCCTTCGGATTGCCGGTGGTACCCGAGGTGTAATTGAGCGAGATGGCCTGCCACTCGTCATCGGGCCACTGCCAGGCGAATTGCGGATCGCCCTCGGCGAGCAACGCTTCATAATCCAGAGCGCTGACTGCGCTGCCTTCGCCATATTCCGGATCGTCCACGTCGATCACCCACGGCGGATTTTCCAGAAGGCTAAGGGCATCGCGGACCACGCCGTGAAATTCGCGATCGGCGATCAACACTTTGGCCTCGCCGTGTTCGAGCATGAACGCAATCGCCTGCGCATCCAGACGCACATTGAGGGTATTGAGTACCGCGCCGATCATCGGCACGGCAAAGTGCGCTTCCAGCATCGCCGGGATGTTCGGCAGCATCACTGTCACCGTGTCGCCCTTCTCGATGCCGCGCTTGGCCAGTGCGCTGGCAAGGCGCCGACAACGTTCGTAGGTGTCCCGCCAGTTGCGGCGCAGCGAGCCGTGGATCACGGCGGGATAATCGCCGTAGACCGAGGCTGTGCGCTCAATGAAACTCAGCGGCGAGAGCGCCATGTGATTGACCGGCAACGGGGCCAGGTCCTGTTCGAAAATAGACATGAGTTTTTCCTGTGGGGAGATTGCCGGCCAAGCGCTCTGCGCCGGCAAAATCCCGTGGCTGATTGTTAGCTCTGTTCAGGCACGCTTAGTGTTCTTTCAAGTGTTCTGACGTTTACGCTGGAACGCCCGCCATGTCATCGCCCAATGTTGTGGATCGTCCATGTTGGCGCCTTTCAAGCGATGAATCGCCTGGTTGTGCGGCGACGTTTTGACGATCTCCGGATTGGAATAAGCCTCGTCGGAAATCTGCGCCAGTACCGCGATCCAGGTGTCCAGCGCCTCTTTGCCATACATCTCGCCCGGTTCCGGGGTAAACGGCTCTTCCACCAGCCACGGATGATGGCTGCTCCACATCGGGTCGATACCGAAATCGCTCATGCGGTTCTGCACGTCGTGCACATCCACGCCGGTTTCCTCCTTGAGTTGCTGCAGGCTGTAGCGGGTCATTTCCAGGCGCGGGCTGGTGGCCTCCGGATGCGAGCGGGTCACGCCACGAATGGCCAGCAGGCCTTTTTCCATGTAGTTGTTGGCCAGCACCGAGATGTCCGACGCTTCGGCCATCCCCTCTGCGCCCATGGCGCGCGACCACGCGTAGGCTTTGAGGATCACCGGCACATTTCCCCAGAACTCGCGGATCTTGCCGCAGCTTTGCGGACGGTCGTGGTCAAGACTGTAGCGCTCACCATCAAACGCCACCACCGGCGCCGGCAGGAAAGGCGCCAGCTCCGCGGAGCAGCCATAAGCCCCGACAGCAGGCCCGCCCACGCCGCTTTTCGGTGCGCCGAAGGTTTTATGCAGCATGAACATGCAGGCGTCAAAGCCGAGTTCGCGGGCGCGAATTTTGGTCATCGCACCATTGAAGTTGGCGTGATCGTAAAAGCACAACCCGCCCGCCTCGTGCACCAGCCGCACCCATTCGCGAATTTCGGGGTTGTAAACACCCATGTCGTCGGGGTTGTTCACCATCAACGCCGCAGTGCGACTGGACACGGCAGCCTTCAACGATTCCAGCGATGGATAGCCGTTTTCTTCGATCATCAACGTGATGACTTTGAACCCGGCCGCCGCTGCCGTCGCTGCGCTGCTGGGGTGAGTCTGGATGGTCGTGATGATTTCATTGCGCTGTTCCAGCTCACCGCGCGAAGCATGGTAAGCGCGGGTCACCGCACAACTGGTGTACGCCGCGTCCGCACCGCCGCCGGCCTGGAAGATGAATTGATCCATGCCGGACAATTCGCGAAGGATCGTGTCCATGCCATGCACCACTTCCAGCGCGCCCTGCAGGGTGGACTCGTCTTGGTAAGGATGGACTTCGGTCATCTCGGGACGCCAGGCCATCGCTTCGTTGATCTGCGCGTTGTACTTCATGGTGCAGGTCCCGAACAG
>JALYPE010000726.1 GCA_030856525.1 Pseudomonadota bacterium
CGGTACATGCCATCGATGGTGTGCTGCTGGCCGAGCAACGCGGCGCCGATTTCCAGCGTGGTGAAATGCACCGCCATCAGAATGACGCCTTTGCCTTCACGTTGAGCCTTCTGCAGATGCTCCAGGCCTTCGACATGGGCCAGCTTCGCCAGGCGCTGGCGCGACCACCACCAGCTCATGGCCATTTCGAAAAACGCGATGCCGGTGGAGGCAAAGTTTTCCTTAAGCAGACGCTTGCGCTCCGCCGCGGATTTTTCCGGGAAACACAGTTCCAGATTGCGCTTGGCGATGCGCCGTCGGTCGCCCGCTGCGCGATACATCACGGCGCCCAGGGCGCGTCCGATAAACAGCAACGCCGGATACGGCAGCTGAACGATCAGCCATAACAGCCCCAAGCCGCACCACAGCGGCCAGAAACGTGGCATTAGAAATGTTTTTCGAAAACGCGGGCGATCCATTAAGGGTTCCGGAAAGACGATGGCCGCGCATTCTACATCGTTCGAACCGGGTTGCGGCTCGCGAGCGTTCTCGTTATAAGTCTCGGCACTTTTAGTGACAAGCCGTTGTATGCCGACCATGAGCCAAACCGAACTGCAAGACCAGGATCCCGTGTTCCAGTTGAAGGGCAGCATGCTTGCCATTACGGTGCTTGAACTGACCCGTAATAACCTTGCCAGCCTCGATCGGCAACTCGCCGCCAAGGTCGCCCAGGCACCGGGCTTCTTCAGCAACGCGCCGTTGGTCCTGGCACTGGACAAGCTTCCCGCCAGCGAAGGCGCCGTCGATCTGCCAGGGCTGATGCGCGTCTGCCGCCAGCATGGCCTGCGCACGCTGGCGATCCGCGCCAGTCGCATCGAAGACATTGCTGCCGCCATCGCTGTCGATTTGCCCGTGCTGCCGCCATCGGGCGCCCGCGAACGAGCAGTCGATCCGCTCGAAGGCGCGGTGGCGAAGAAACCGGAAAAACCACCCGAGCCGACGATCAAACCGACCAAAGTCATCACCTCGCCCGTACGCGGCGGCCAGCAGATTTATGCCCAGGGTTGCGATCTGGTGATCATTTCGTCGGTTAGCCCGGGGGCGGAACTTCTCGCCGATGGCAACATCCATGTATACGGTCCGATGCGCGGTCGCGTGTTGGCCGGCGTCAAAGGCGACAAGAAGGCCAGGATTTTCTGTCAGCAAATGAGCGCTGAACTGGTCTCCATCGCAGGCCACTACAAGGTTTCCGAAGACTTGCGGCGCGACCCTTTATGGGGGGCGGGCGTGCAGGTCAGCCTGTCGGGCGACGTGTTGAACATCATTCGTCTTTAACGGATACTGCCGCATTTTCCAAGCATCTCTAAAACGTAGCGAAAACGGCTCAAACGAAGTAGGAAAAAGGCCATTAGCAGTGTTTACCCGAGGTAAACGCCGTTCAGGACCGGATTCCAGCCAAGGCTGTCCGACTGCAGTAGTTTTTTATAGAGATGTTTTTCAGGGGCTAAATGTCCTTTTTCCTTAGGGGTGAAACACCTTGGCCAAGATTCTCGTGGTTACATCCGGCAAGGGTGGTGTGGGTAAGACCACCACCAGCGCTGCTATCGGTACCGGCCTCGCACTGCGCGGCCACAAAACAGTTATTGTCGACTTCGACGTCGGTTTGCGTAACCTCGACCTGATCATGGGTTGCGAGCGTCGTGTGGTGTATGACTTCGTCAACGTGGTCAACGGCGAAGCGAACCTGCAACAGGCATTGATCAAAGACAAGCGCCTGGAAAACCTTTACGTACTGGCCGCCAGCCAGACCCGCGACAAAGACGCCCTGACCGTCGAAGGCGTGGAAAAAGTGCTGATGGCACTGAAGGAGGACTTCGAATTCGTGGTCTGCGACTCCCCGGCCGGCATCGAGAAAGGTGCTCACCTGGCCATGTACTTCGCTGATGAAGCAATCGTCGTGACCAACCCGGAAGTGTCCTCGGTACGTGACTCGGACCGCATGCTCGGCCTGCTGGCCAGCAAATCGCGGCGCGCCGAGAACGGCGAAGACCCGATCAAGGAACACTTGCTGCTGACCCGCTACAACCCGCAACGCGTCAGCGATGGCGAGATGCTCGGTGTCGAAGACGTCAAGGAAATTCTTGCTGTGACCCTGCTGGGCGTGATTCCTGAGTCGCAAGCGGTGCTCAAGGCTTCCAACTCGGGCGTGCCGGTGATTCTTGACGACCAGAGCGACGCCGGCCAGGCGTACAGCGATGCCGTTGATCGTCTGCTGGGCAAAACCGTGGAGCATCGATTCCTCGATGTCACCAAGAAGGGTTTCTTTGAGCGTCTGTTTGGAGGTCGGTAATGAATATTTTTGACTTCTTTCGTGCTAACAAGAAGCCAAGTACCGCCTCGGTAGCGAAAGAGCGTCTACAGATCATCGTGGCGCATGAACGCGGCCAACGCAGTACGCCGGACTACTTGCCAGCCTTGCAGAAGGAACTGGTTGAAGTGATCCGCAAGTACGTCAACATCGGGTCCGATGACGTGCACGTCGCTCTGGAAAACCAGGGCAGCTGCTCGATTCTGGAACTCAATATCACCCTGCCGGATCGCTGATCGATCCGACGGGAGCCACGGCGGCTCAGGCTTTGTCTCGCTGTAGGAGCAAAGCTTGCTCGCGATGCCGGTTTGCCATTCAACGACGAAGTTGAATGGCAGGCCGAGATCGCGAGCAAGCTTTGCTCCCACATCGTGCAGAGGCCTGAGCCGCCGTTGGCGTTTGTTACGAGGCTGTTTCATGCCGCTGTCCAACATCAGCATCATCCATCAGGACGCCGCCGTTCTGGTGGTGAACAAACCGACCCTGCTGCTCTCCGTCCCCGGCCGCGCCGAGGATAACAAGGACTGCCTGATCACCCGCCTGCAGGAACACGGCTACCCGGAAGCGCGAATTGTCCATCGTCTCGATTGGGAAACCTCCGGCATCATTCTGTTGGCCCGGGATCCGGACACTCACCGTGAACTGTCTCGGCAATTTCATGACCGTGAAACCGAAAAGGCCTACACCGCACTGTGCTGGGGTCAACCGGAACTGGACAGTGGCAGCATTGATTTGCCCCTGCGCTACGA
>JALYPE010000772.1 GCA_030856525.1 Pseudomonadota bacterium
GTTGGTGCCCTGCTCGAAGGTTGCGGTGATGGTCATGTTGCCGTCGGAGTTACTTTCCGAAGACACATAACGCAGGTTGTCGATGCCGTTGAGTTGCTGCTCGATGACCTGAACCACGGTGTCCTGCACGGTTTGTGCAGACGCGCCCGGGTAGGTCACGGAAATGGCGATCGCCGGAGGCGCAATGCTCGGGTATTGGTTGATCGGCAACTTGAGGATCGAGAGTGCCCCGACCAGCATGATCACCAGGGCAATTACCCAGGCGAAAATCGGACGGTCGATAAAAAATTTCGACATGATTTACTCCCCTTTGCCGCTGGAAGCCTTGTCAGCTGCCTGTGCGGGGGCCGGGTTCCTGGTGCCGACGTTGGTCGCTTCAGTGGCTTTCACTTCCGCCCCTGGTTTGACGTATTGCAGCCCTTCAGTGATCAGGCGATCGCCGGCCTTCAAGCCGTCTTCGATCAACCACTGACTGCCAACTGTGCGGCTGGCCTTGAGCTGACGCAGTTCGACCTTGTTGTCCGGGCCAACAACCAGTGCGGTCGGTGCGCCTTTCAGGTCGCGCGTCACGCCTTGTTGCGGCGCCAGAATCGCTGCCGTGTTCACGCCGGCCTGCAGCTGTGCATGTACGAACATGCCTGGCAGCAAGGTGTGATCCGGGTTCGGGAACACGGCGCGCAGGGTCACGGAGCCCGTGGTCTGATCCACTGACACTTCGGAGAATTCGAGCTTGCCCACTTGTTTGTATTCGCTGCCGTCTTCGAGGGTCAGCTTGACCGCGGCGGCAGTATCACCCGCTTTTTGCAGGCGACCGCTTTCCAGTTCACGGCGCAGCTCCAACAGTTCCACCGACGATTGAGTCACGTCGACGTAAATCGGGTCGAGCTGCTGAATGACGGCCATGGCGTCGGTCTGACCGTTGGTCACCAGGGCGCCTTCGGTGAACGAAGAACGACCGATGCGCCCGGAGATCGGTGCGTAAACCTTGGTGTAGCGCACGTTGATCTGAGCAGTCTGCAGGCTGGCTTCCGATTGCATGCGGTTGGCCAGGGCGGTGTCGTATTCCTGACGGCTCACGGCTTGCTCGTCGACCAATTGCTTGTAGCGATCAGAGATCGACTTGGTCTGCTGGAAGTTGGCCTGGGCGCTTTTCAGCGTGGCTTCATACACGGCCGGATCGATCTGATACAGCTGCTGACCGGCCTTGACGTCGCCGCCTTCCTTGAACAGACGCTTGAGAATGATGCCGTTGACCTGTGGGCGAACTTCGGCGATGCGGAACGCGCTGGTGCGGCCCGGAAGCTCGGATGTCAGGGTGAAGGCTTGAGGTTGCAGGGTAACAACGCCGACCTGAGGAGGCGGTGCGGCAGGCGCCGCTTCTTCCTTTTTACATCCGCTGAGCAGCGATGCCAGGGCGACGGCAGTAACCAAAGCGGTAACAGCTGGCTTGAATTGCATGAAAATCCTCGGGTCAGGCGCGCTGTGTGCGCACTCGAAATGTGAAAGGGTGAAAAATGTGCGCTGAGTGGATAAGTAGCTTGCTATGGAATATACTTACGTTCATGGTTGTTTGTAAATACCTTTGCTGCGTATCCTTCTCGTTACAAAAGCCGTGCAAAGGTTCGAATTGTAGGCCGGGGACAACGCCCAAGAGCGCTCGCTCCACTTTTATTCAGCTGATATTCAGACATCACTGAAGCACCCTGATTGAGGTTGTACTGCCATGGTCCGTCGTACCAAAGAGGAAGCTCAGGAAACACGTAGCCAGATACTCGAAGCGGCAGAGAAAGCCTTCTTCGAGCGAGGTGTGGCGCGCACGACGCTGGCGGATATCGCCACCCTCGCTGGCGTGACGCGCGGTGCCATCTATTGGCATTTCAGCAACAAGGCTGATCTGGTGCAGGCCATGCTCGATACCTTGCATGAGCCGCTGGATGAAATGGCCAAAGCCAGTGAGAGCGAAGATGAACTCGACCCGCTGGGGTGCATGCGCAATCTGCTGATTCATTTGTTTCAACAAGTTGCTCTGGACCCGAAGACCCGGCGCATCAATGAAATTTTGTTCCATAAGTGCGAGTTCACCGATGAAATGTGCGATCTGCGCCAGCAGCGACAGACGGTCAGTCTCGATTGCAATGTACGCATCGCTCTGGCCCTCACCAATGCGGTGAATCGCGGCCAGTTGCCAGAAAACCTCGACACGACTCGCGCGGCCATCTGCCTGCACGCGTACATCGACGGTATGCTCTATCAGTGGCTGCTGGCCCCGGACAGCTTCCAGTTGCACATCGACGCTGAACGATGGGTCGATACGGGCCTGGACATGCTGCGCCTGAGCCCGAGCCTGCGCAAATGAAACAAAGTGCAAAGTGCTCGAGGAAATCTCTAGCGGTGAACCGCTTGATTCACGCTTGATGTAGCAGCTGGCGAAGCCTGCGTCCGCTGACGCGGTCTCCCCGACGCACACAAAGGATGCTGTTATATACGCACGTAGCCCCCCCAATGACAGGGCGCGGTCCCGGTATTTTGTAGGAATTTTGTGTCGTTTGTGTGAGTGCAGGTTAGCCGCAGACAGCGAAACAGCCCGTCAGAACATCAGGCTCATGCGCCGCTCATAGCCAATCCTGCCCTTGTAGGCTTCGCCGCGATCCACCCAGCCGAAGCTTGCATACAGCGCAATGGCCGCTTCGTTATCCGTATCCACCGACAGCTCCAGCGCCCTTATTTCCGGAAACGCCTGACGCGCCAGCTCGGGCAATGCCAGCAGGCAGGCTTTGCCATACCCTTTGCCCTGAGCGCGCTGATCAACTTGTAACGCATGCAGAGTCGCGCTGTGCTCATCGGCCCAGGCGGGC
>JALYPE010000782.1 GCA_030856525.1 Pseudomonadota bacterium
GGTGATTTCATGGCAGGCCAGCGATGACACCAAGGTGATCTTCGAGGGCGACTTCATGCGCAACAACCACCCGCTGGATCGCGGCGTGACGCGTTATCCGAACCAGCTTGGTACCGCGTCCCGGGACACGTTCTTCGGTGAAAAAGACGCCGGCAAACTGCACAACGACAACAACATGGCCCAGTTGCGCTTCGAGCATTTCCTGAGTGACAACTGGACCTTGGGCGGCGGTTTTCAGTGGCTGGATGGCAGCTTGCAAGGCAACGCCATCGAAGCCAACGGCATGGCTGCGGACGGGCGCACCCTGGGCCGCAACTTCAACTACCGCAAACTGGAATGGACAGACAAGGATACCCAACTGAACCTCACCGGGCGTTTCTCCACCGGCGGTTTCGATCACACCTTGTTGACCGGTATCGAGTACGAGGATTACGACTACAAGTCCATCATCCAGCGCTCCAGTGGGGCGGTCGACGCTTACCCGATCGATATTTTCAATCCCGTTTATGGTCAGCCACGGCCGGCCTTGACCCGCACGCCGACCCACGACAAGGAAAACCTCAAGACGTACGCGGCCTTCGTTCAGGATCAAGTGGCATTGACCGAGCGTTTGAAGGTGCTGGCGGGCGCCCGTTTCGAACGCTTCGAGCATGATTATGAAACCTTCGTGCCGGGCGGCAGAAGCTGGCAGGCGAGCGACAATGCGGTGACGCCGCGTATTGGCGTGCTGTATGACCTCACCGATAGCGTGGCGGTGTACGCCAACACCGCGCGTTCGTTCAAACCCAATACCGGGGCCAGTCGACAGGGTGGCGGCTTCGCGCCGGAGAAAGGCAAGTCCTATGAAATGGGCATCAAGTGGGAGGCACTGGATCGTCAGTTGAGCGTGGATGCAGCGATCTATCAGATTGAAAAACGCAACGTCCTCACCACCGACCCCGTGGACTCGACGTTCAGCGTGGCCGCAGGCGAGGTGCGCAGCCGTGGCTTTGATCTGAACGTGGCAGGCAATCTGACACCGCAATGGAGGGTAATCGGCGGCTACGCCTATGTCGACGCCGAGGTCACCAAAGACAGCGTCCTGCAGTCGGGCACCCGCTTGATGAACATTCCGAAGAATAGCTTCAGCCTGCTCAACGTCTATGAGTTTCAGGACGGTCATCTGAAAGGCCTGGGCCTGGGGGTGGGTGGCAAGTACGTCGATGAACGTGCGGGTCAGACCGCCAATACGGCGTTTTCGATGGGCAGTTACACCGTTATGGACCTGCTCGGTTTCTACAAGGTCAACGACAACGTCAGGCTCAATCTTGATGTGAAGAACCTGTTCGATCGCGATTATCAAGAGGGTGCGTTTGGCAACATCTACGCCTACCCGGGTGAACCGAGGACGGTTCAGGTGGGTATTTCTTATACGTTGTAGGTGGCCGAGAGACGCTCATAAACCCTTCAAGACCTTCCGCGGCGTCTGCATCTCTGGTGCAGACAGACCGCAATCGCCAGCAAGCCGGCTCCTACAAGTGCGTGTGCGGCCATGATGGCAGGGAGCGCAGACCGGCCATCGCCCCAAGTCGAACCCTGATGCGTCCTTCACCAATGCGTCACATTGTGTGTCTAGCGTTCAAGCACCGCCCCCGCGCACCTGCCGAGCTTGCTTTGCGGTAGACGGAGATCCGCGCCGGCCATCGTCCGCTGATTGGAGAGCTGTCTTGGAAATCGACATTTTCAGAGAATTGCTGGTGCCCGTGATTGGCGGTCTGGGCATATTCATGCTCGGACTGGAATTTATGTCCGACGGGATAAACAATCTGGCGGCCAATCGCATGCGCGCCTGGCTGGCGAAATTGGCAGGTACCCCGGCGAAGGGACTTGCGGCCGGTACAATGATTACCGGCGTGTTGCAGTCAAGCACCGCGATGACCGTCATGGTGGTCGGCCTGGTCAATGCCGGGGTCGTGGGGCTGCGACCTGCGATCAGCGTCATCATGGGGGCCAATATCGGCACGACGCTGGGCAATGGCTTGATCGCCATGCCGTTGGGGCCATTGGGGCTGATTTTTGCCGGGCTGTTCGCCCTGGTTTATGTCTTCAGCAAAAGCGAAAAGACCCGAAACATCGCGCTCGCCGTGATCGGCTTTTCGCTGATCTTCTATGGGCTGAACCTGTTGACCGGTGGCCTCAAGCCGTTGCGCGATCTACCCGAAGTGATGTCGGTCATTTCCAGTCTGCAGGCCGACAGCTTCGGCGGCCTGGCCATCTGCGTACTGACGGCTGCCGGGATTACCGCAATGATTCACTCGTCGTCCGCCACCATCGGCATCGTGATGGGGCTGGGAGCGGCGGGGGTCCTGGACTGGCAGACCGCCGTGGCTTTTTCCCTGGGCGCCGACCTGGGCACCACCGTCACTTCCTGGCTGGCCTCACTTAATTTATCCAAGAACGCCAAACGCGCAGCCTACGCTCACATATCATTCAATGTGATCGGCGTGGCCGCGATGTTTCCGCTGTTCTTTATGTCAATGGAGTTGCTGCAGTGGCTGATGAGCCTGTTTGGCATGGACGTGACCAAGTCGGTGATGGTCGATGGCAAGGAGAGCTTCCCGCTGGTGCCGGTGGCCGTAGGGGTGTACTCCATCGGTTTCAACCTGTTCAATACGGCCCTGATGTTCCCGTTCATAGGCGTCTTCGATCGCGTCTTGTCTCGTATAGGTGCCGGTCGCAGCGATGTCGAGGACTACGCGGTGCCGCGCTATCTGGACCGTGCAGCGCTGAGCAATCTCAGCACTGGTGTGGCGGCCGTGAGCAAAGAACTGGCGCGGCATACCCAAGGCACTGGCCTGCTGTTGGCCGCGGCCCGGGGCGATCACGACACAGTGAAAAACTCCACCGAGCATGAGCATGCGCTCGACTCTTTGAGTCAGGAGATTCGCGCCTACACCGCACAAATGTTCAAGAACGATCTGAGCGAACGCCAGACCAACCTGCTGGCCAGCCTGATCGAGGAACAGGATTTCAGTGCGAGCCTGACCGAGACCTTGTCGCAGATTACCCGCCGTATTCAGCGCCAGGTGTTTTCTGCCAACGGCCAGGCCATCGTCGCGGCTGTCTTGGATATCGTCGAGCCTGCGGTGAAAAACGGTCCGCAAGGCGTTTATCTGCCACAAGCCCACAGCAAACAATTGCTGGAACTGCGCGAGCGTTGCTTGCAGCCAGAGCTGAAACTCGGATGGGATGAACGGGGTGCCATTCTGGCCCTGCTGGGCAGTGCAGAACGCGCGCTCAATCTGGTTCAGCGTATCGATGACGAGCGCCTTTCAGTGTCGCGAGAACTGGGTCATGACGAAGCATTGCAAGATGCTGACTCTGAACCGGGCGGCGCATTTCCCAAGCCTGCATGAGGCCTGTCCATGCGTCCCTGGCCACGCACATTGAAGAGGCGTGGCCAGGTTACGCTACTGTAGAACCCACTAAATCTTGTGATGGATCTCCAGCATTCGGAACGTCACTTTTCCGCCTTCGGTGGGGTAGCCGGTGTTGTCCTGCACATACGCACCCGCTTTGAAATACAGCGGTTTGGTCTTCCAGGTCGGGTCGACTTTGGACCGCCAGTTGTACCC
>JALYPE010000803.1 GCA_030856525.1 Pseudomonadota bacterium
GTTGGTGACCTCTAAAGTGCGCCAATCCGTTGGTATCTTGAACATGGCGCCCTTGCGCGGATCAGTGTGGTGCGCCTGGATAGTGGCATTCGCAGCAGAATTAGGGCCCAGATGAAGACTGAAAAATCCATTGGCAACGCAGACGTATGGAAAATACCGACAATAACCCGCATTAACTGTCGTGTTTTTAAACTCATTTGTCATCGGATTGGCGGGATCTGGGCTGAATTCTGCAGTTACCGTCGTGCTTGCGCCCCATGCCGACATTGTGCCGACAGCGTTCAAAAAGGCGACCAGCGTTAGACTCCTGAGTACAGAAAAAACCAATGTTGTTTCCACTTCACATCAACTCGCTAATTAGAAAAACAGCTCAACCCGCACTTTCTGCTATGTACGTCGCATCCGCCAACGTCTCAGGGGTACACCGCAAATCCCCGATCATCAGCACATTGTTTTCATTACGTGCATTCGCCGTATCCAATCGGAACTGGCACAACAGTTGATTGCCATGTCGTACTTCGAGGGTCGGTGAGCCGGCTTTCATTTCCATGGAGAAGAAACCGTCTACTTCCGTTACGCCGCGGCTGGCGTGGTTGATGACGTGATGGCCCTTGAGCGGCTTACCCTGCTGATCAATCAGGCGACCCAGCACCGTGAGGGTTTTGCTCACTGTGATTTTCCGGTAGTCCACCCCGCCCTTGTTCAGGTGATAACGGCTACGCGCAGGCTGGATGCTCGCGGCTGGTGGGTGGTTGCCTTCGAAGTCGAAGCTCACTGAACTGCTCTTGTAGGCGGTGATCGGAATGAAATTGCGCCCCGGCCGCAGGGTGGCGCTGCCGCCGCTCAAGTCGTCGGCGCGCAAGGCGATGTCATCAATGTCGGACTCGACGTCGACAATCATCCCGGCCCCGGCGCCACGATGCTGGCTGGTCATGACCATGTGCTGGCCGCCGACGGCCAGTGTGTTGTCCAGGTTCAAGCCACCGGTGAGGTTGCCGTTGAATGAAGAGCGCTGAACGAAGGCATCGCCACTGACGGTTTCGTTGCTGAAGCTCGTGGTGCCGGATACCCCGATGCCGTACGTGTCGGTAATCGCCGTGGCCGATACGCTTTGCAGCACGTGGTCCTGCAGATCCTTGCGGTAAGTGATCGAGGCATTATTGTCGCGGCTACCTTCGCGAGACGTGCGGCTACCGATGGTGCCAGACCAATGCTCACCCGGCCCGCCGAGCGCCAGGCTGACACTCAGATCGACGCCACGATTGCGTTCACCACCGCTGCTGTAACTGCCGGGCCGGTCAAACACCGAGAAACGCCAGTTGGCATCGCTGCCGAACAGTTTGCCGCGCTGGCTCCACCCGAGGTCCACGGCCATGCCTTCGACGTTACCATCGCTGTGGGACACCCGCCCGTTGATCGAGCTTTTGCTGTTGAGCCGATGATTCACCGACAACGACGAGGTACTGGTCTGGCCGATATACACGTTGCGCTGGCGCACACGTGTGCCATCGGGCAGGGTTCCGTATGTGTTGGTGGTGTCCAGCCAACTGCGGTTATGCGTAGCAAACACACTGCCGTGGCCATAGTTGTACATCGCCTGCAGGTCCATGCCGGTACCGTGGTTAACGGTTTGGTAGACGTTGGCAAACAGGCTGGTGTTGTTGGCCACGGTCCAGTCGACCGACGATCCGTATTGCATTTGGTCCCGCACCTGCCGGCCGGACATCCCGAGGATCACCCGTGGGTGCAGCAGAAAATTGAAAGCAGCTCCGGCAGTCATGTCGCTGTTAGCCTGCTCGTCCCAGTTGCTGAGTAACCTGGTTTCCTGCCCGGCGAACAGGTTGTAGCGCCAACGGCTGTCCTGGTTGCGCCAGTTGGTCGGTTTGTACACCAGCTCTCGCGTGGTGGACGTGATCTGCCCGTCTTCGATCAGGCGTACTTCCACCTCGTAGATACCGCCAGGCAGGGGCCGGGTATTGACGGTCTGCAAGCCAGCATTGATCGGTTGAGTGTTGATCAGCAAACCGTTGCGGAAAATCTCCACCGATGCCTGGCGGTTGGCGGTGACGTAGATCGGGTAAACGCTGGGCTTGGGGCTGTTGATTGCCAGGCTATCGGAACTGCCTAACATGACGCCCGCCGCCGTATCGGGGCTGGCACCAAACGAGCGCGGCTGACGGCTCAGGCCTTCGGAGTTTGGAGTGAAATAACCCACGCGCAGAAAGCGGCCTTCGAGTTCACGCTGGGTGTAGAGCTCGTGCACCGCGTGACGAAGCTGGTCGTCCGGGCCGCCCAGACGGGCCAGTTGCATGTTCATGCTTTGGGTCCAGTTGCCGAGGCTGCTGCTGGCTTCCAGGCCATAACGTCCGCCCAGGTCCTGCTCCTGACCGCCGTTGAGGTTTAGCTGGTTTCGCAGAATCAGGCCGCTGCTGCCACTCTCGGGCAGCTCGTAATAGCGCTTGGCTTCAGTGTCACGCTCGGCGTTTTCCGTGACCAGCGATACCAGAGAGTTCTGCAAGTTGTAATGAATGGCCAGCATCTGCTCCGGGCAACTGCCTGCGTAGGCGCCGAGGGCCACGCCACTCTGCAAATACGTGGACCAGGTTTCTCGTTCGCTGGCAGAGACTTGACTGTCGCCAACATCGGTAAATTCAAGCAGAGTGATTCGATCATCGCGTGACAACACGATCATCGCTTCACCAACTAGTTGTTGATCAAGTTCCACCCGCACGGCCAATGGCACATCGAAAAAATGCTCTTCGAAATCCGCAGGCAAACCTTTTGCTTGCGCAAGCAAACTGCGGATTGTTGTGCCCATGTTAGTTGGCGCAGCAAGTGCACTGGCACAAAAACACAGTGCAAGTGCAGCCGCGATGGGAATCATCGGGAACATGAACGGGGTACTCTCAGTTATAACGACTGATGCGACACAGAAGCCCGGCCGCCAGAAGCGATTGCCCCGACGGCCGGTGATGAATACTAGTGAGACTTCCCCTCACTAAGCATCCAGTTCATCACGGGTTCGGGACAGGAACCACTGCATCAAAACGCATGGCGACCACACCGCTGTACTCGCCTGGCGCGTAACCAGGAGCGCCAGGCTTGGTCGGTGCAATGACCAGTTCAACACGCTTGCCCGGAGCTGCTTCAGCAAGGCTGACAACTTCCACTGCTGTCGCGTCGTTCAAAGCCTGACCGTTGAAAGTGACGGTCAACGGGATTTTGTCAGCCACAACCCCGTTCGACAGGAAGGCTTCGGACTCAAGCATCGCCTTGATCGAACCCGCGGTGTGTTTAGTGTCGAACTGTTCGCGCAAAGTGCTCAGATCTCCACTAACCGGGTTATAGCTCAGGCGTTGATCTTCGGTGATCAATTCCGGACGAACCGGAATGACAAGAAAAGTCGAAGTTGGAACGGATGCAACGACATTAATAGAGTGCCGCGCCTCGCCTTCAGCGAAGGCCATGGAGGAGCCCAGCGCCATCAACATCAACGAAGTGGCCGCTGCAGATTTTACTAACAACATGATTAATCACCTTTCTATTGAATAAAATCGACCCGTTGAAAGTTCAAACAACACATACC
>JALYPE010000845.1 GCA_030856525.1 Pseudomonadota bacterium
CGATGATGCAGCCGGCAATGATTTTCGGATTGATGTAGTGGATGTAGCCACAGCCTCGACACATCAGTCGCTCGTGCGTATCGCCCGGTGGCAGCTGCTGATTGAGGTCAGCGCCGCCACACTTTGGACAAAAGCTCGGGCTGAACATGATTAGCGACCTATGCGTGGTTCTTTGAGCGCGATGGGCAGGGTGATCAGCGGGAGTTCGCCGGTCTCTTCCTGCTTGCGCTTGAGGTAGTCGAGAGCGACGGCGGCGGCAGCCCGCACGTGATCGACGCAGGCCTGATGCGCCGCCAGAGGATCACCGCTTTTGATCGCCTCGACCATGCGTTCCATTTCCTGGTTACTCGCGCCGCGACGGTTTTCCTGGGAAACCGAAGTCGCTCGCAGATAGCTGATGCGTGCCTGCAACTGGCGCAGCTGAGTGGCTGCAACATGGTTGCCCGAGCCTTCGAGCAAGACGTCGTAAAAACCCTGCACCGAATCGATGACCTGTTGCAGTTCACCTTCTTTGAGCGCCTTGCGGTTCTCTGCAAGGGCTTTTTCCAGGGCCTTGATGTCCTTGGCCTTGGCGCGCAGGGTGAACAGCTGAACGATCAATCCTTCGAGGACGCA
This sequence comes from Pseudomonadota bacterium, assembly GCA_030856525.1. Classification (GTDB taxonomy): domain Bacteria; phylum Pseudomonadota; class Gammaproteobacteria; order Pseudomonadales; family Pseudomonadaceae; genus Aquipseudomonas. The sequence continues at coordinate 616 of JALYPE010000845.1, forward strand.
CCGCAGCTCGTAGATGTCGACGGCATCGGCGAGGGTGATGATCGCCACGCGCGGGCCCTTGGCGTCGGCGAATTCCACCAGGCCTTCGGACTCCAGATGACGCAATGCTTCGCGAACCGATGTGCGACTGACGCCAAGACGATCACACAGATCGCGTTCGACCAAACGGTCTCCCGGCAACAGCTGGAAGTTCATGATGGCGGTGCGCAGCTTGTCCAGCACGATTTCGCGCAGGGTAACGGGATTGCGATTGACCTTGAAGCTGTCGTCGAGTGGCAGGCGTTTCATGGGGTCCGCTCTGAGTGTGGCTGTCCATGCAAAAAGAGCACTTCGATCCGTGGATCAGCGTGCTCAGTCAATCAACAGCCAAGGGTTAACTGGAGGCCTCGGCATCGGCTTCGGCGAACGCTTCACGGGCGAGCCGGAAGCTGTCAACGGCCGCGGGAACGCCGCAATAAATACCGACCTGAAGCAGAATTTCGCGTATTTGTTCACGACTCAGCCCGTTACGCAAGGCACCACGTACATGCAGCTTGAGTTCGTGCGGCCGATTGAGGGCCGAAATCATCGCCAAGTTTATCATGCTGCGCTCTTTAAGCGACAAACCCTCCCGGCCCCAGACATGACCCCAGCAGTATTCGGTGACCATTTCCTGTAGCGGGCGGGTGAAGTCGTCGGCGTTCTCCATCGAGCGTTTCACGTAGGCTTCGCCCAACACCTGAGTGCGAATCTGCAAGCCTTTTTCATACTTGTCGTTGCTCATTGCGGCGTGCTCCCGAAGTCGTCCAGCCCACCCATCAGGGTGTATTTGAGTTCCAGGTAATCTTCAATGCCGTACTTGGAGCCTTCGCGGCCCAGGCCCGAAGATTTGATCCCGCCAAAGGGTGCAACTTCCGTGGAGATCAACCCTTCGTTAATGCCGACCATGCCGTATTCGAGGGCTTCACTCATGCGCCAGGCGCGTCCGAGATCACGGGTGTAGCAATAGGCGGCGAGGCCGAATTCGGTGTCGTTGGCCATGTGAACGGCCTCGGCTTCGAAGTCGAAGCGGAACACGGCGGCGAGTGGGCCGAAGGTTTCATCCCGCGCGACTTTCATCGCCAGGGTCACGCCGGCGAGGACGGTCGGCTGGAAGAACCCGTGGCCCAACGCATGACGCTCGCCGCCGCAGAGCAATTGCGCGCCCTGGGTCAAGGCATCCTGCACATGGTCTTCGACTTTGGCCACGGCGCGTTCGTTGATCAAAGGGCCTTGATTGATGCCTTGCTCAAACCCGCTGCCCACCTTGAGTTCGGCCACGCGTTCGGCCAGTCGCGCTACAAATGCGTCGTGGATGCCGGCCTGTACCAGGAAGCGATTGACGCAAACACAGGTTTGCCCGGCGTTGCGGAACTTGGCGATCATCGCACCGTCGACAGCGCGCTCCAGGTTGGCGTCATCGAAGACAATAAAGGGCGCATTGCCGCCGAGTTCCAGTGAGACTTTTTTCAGTGTCGGCGCGCACTGCGCCATGAGCAATTTGCCGATGGCCGTGGAGCCGGTGAACGACAGTTTGCGCACCAGCGGACTTGACGTCAGCTCGGCGCCGATGGCAATGGCGTCGCCGGTGATGACGCTGAAAATACCCGGCGGGATCCCGGCCTGCTCGGCCAGAGCGGCCATGGCCAGCGCCGAGAAGGGCGTTTCGGGCGCAGGTTTGACGATGCAAGGGCAACCCGCGGCCAGCGCCGGGCCGGCCTTGCGGGTAATCATCGCCGCCGGAAAATTCCACGGTGTAATGGCCGCAACGACGCCGATGGGCTCTTTGCTGACCACGATCCGTGCATCGCCCTTATGGCTCGGTATGGTGTCGCCGTAAATGCGCTTGGCCTCTTCGGCGAACCACTCGATGAAACTCGCGGCGTAGAGGATTTCACCCTTGGCTTCCGCCAGCGGCTTGCCTTGTTCGAGGGTGAGGATTTCTGCCAGCGCATCGGCGTTCTCAAGCATCAGCGCATGCCAGCGTTTGAGAATCTGGCTGCGTTCCCTGGCGGTTAACGCACGCCACGCTGGCCACGCCTTGTCAGCGGCAGCGATCGCTTGTTTTGCTTCATTCGCGCCAAGGTTTGGCACACGTCCGATCACTTCGCCGTTCGCTGGATTGAAAATGTACTGTGCGGCGCCATCGGCCGCATCGAGCCATTGGCCGTCGATGTAGGCCTGCTGGCGGAACAGTAGTGAGGCTGCTGGACTCATGCTGGCTCCTGAAAAGGTGAGGAGAATCGCCGTCCCCTGTGGGAGCGGGCTTGCTCGCGAAGGC
>JALYPE010000892.1 GCA_030856525.1 Pseudomonadota bacterium
GCCCTCAGGTCGGCCTGCTGTCACTGCAAGCGGCCGCCTACACGTCCGTTTCGCCTTACCCGCTGGACGTGCTCGGTGCCGAAACCGAAGGCATGATCGGCTACATCATCGAACAGGAACTCGGCAATCTGCTGGATTTCGAAGTGCCGTTCGCGACCTTGCTCACCCAGGTTGAAGTTGATGCCAACGACCCGGCCTTCCAGAACCCGACCAAACCGATCGGCCCGGTGTACGGCAAAGCCGAAGCGGAGAAACTCGCCGCCGAGAAAGGCTGGGCGATTGCTCCGGACGGCGATAAATTCCGCCGCGTGGTCGCCAGCCCGAGACCGAAACGCATCTTCGAAATCCGTCCGATCAAATGGCTGCTGGAAAAAGGCAGCATCGTGATTTGCGCGGGCGGCGGCGGCATCCCGACGCTGTACGGTCCGCACGGCAAACTGCAAGGCGTGGAAGCGGTAATCGACAAGGATCTGTGCTCGGCGCTGCTGGCCGAACAGCTCGACAGCGATTTGCTGGTGATCGCCACCGACGTCAACGCGGCCTATATCAACTTCGGCAAACCGACGCAAAAAGCCATCGGTCAGGCGCACCCTGACGAAATGGAAAAACTCGGCTTCGCTGCCGGTTCCATGGGACCCAAGGTCCAGGCCGCCTGCGAATTCGCCCGTAATACTGGAAAAACCGCCGTGATCGGTTCACTCTCGGACATCGAAGCAATCGTCCAGGGCACGGCCGGCACGCGCATCAGCACGGCGAAACCTGGCATTACCTATCTATAAGGAGAGACGTCAATGGCAACGTTCGAGCCCGGTCACTTGCACATCGAGCGTCATGCGCTGAACAAGGAAGATGTCAGCTACGACCTGTGCATCGACTATGAGGTGACGCAGGATCCCAAGGAAGGTAAAGGGATGACGTTCACGATGCACGGCAACATTGAAGGGAAAGATTTGAAAGAGTCGTTTTTTCTTCCCAAGGATCAGGCGTACAACTTTGCCAGCAACGTGACGAAAATCGCCGAGAAATACGGCATTCCCAAGCACCTGAGCAGTATCGGTTCGATCCACAAGTTTTACGATGCGATGTTCGAGGATGTGCGGGTTCAGCTGAACATGAAATCAGGGGATCCGGTCAAACCCGAACACCTAGAGTAAACGACTCCCCTCTGTAGGAGCCGGATTGCTGGCGATAGCATCACCGCGGTCTGGCAGATTCACCGAGGTGCTGCCATCGCCAGCGAGCCGGCTCCTGCAGGGGTGGATCGCACCTGCGGATTTCACCTCTATCTCCCGGCAAGGCATACTTGCCACCCTCCGCATTCCAGAACCCAATACCGCCCCATGCGTATCCACGTCAGCTTCATCGACCGCGTCGGCATTACCCAGGAAGTCCTGGCCCTGCTCGGTGGGCGTAATCTCAATCTGGATGCGGTGGAAATGGTCCCGCCGAACGTCTACATCGACGCGCCGACCCTGAGCCCCGATGTGCTCGAAGAATTGCGTGATGCGTTGCTCAGCGTGCGCGGCGTGCAGGCGATGACCGTGGTCGACATCCTCCCCGGTCAGCGTCGGCACCTGCAGCTTGATGCGTTGCTGGCCGCGATGACCGACCCGGTCCTGGCCGTGGACAGTGCCGGCAAAGTCCTGCTGGCGAACCCGGCACTGATTGCCCTGTACGGACGCGAGCCCGCCGGTGAAAGCGTCGCCGAGCTGTTCGCCGACTTGGCGCTGCTCGACGCCCTGCTGGAAAACGGCTTCCGCTTGCCATTGCGCGAGATCACCGTCAACGGCCAGACCCTGCTGCTCGACGCCACGCCGATCACCGACGCCGGCGCCCTGCTGACGCTGTACCAACCGAACCGCATCGGCGAACGCCTCTCGGCGCTGCACCATGACCACGCCGAAGGGTTCGACGCGCTGCTCGGCGAGTCCCCGGCGATTCGAATGCTTAAGGCCCGCGCCCAACGCGTGGCGGCACTCGACGCGCCGCTGTTGATTCAAGGCGAAACCGGCACCGGCAAAGAACTGGTCGCCCGCGCCTGCCACGCAATCAGCGCGCGGCACAGTTCGCCATTCCTTGCATTGAACTGCGCAGCATTGCCGGAGAACCTCGCCGAAAGCGAACTGTTCGGCTATGCCCCCGGCGCCTTCACCGGTGCGCAACGCGGTGGCAAGCCTGGGCTAATGGAACTGGCCAACCAAGGCACGGTGTTTCTCGATGAGATCGGCGAGATGTCGCCCTACTTGCAGGCCAAATTGCTGCGCTTCCTCAACGATGGCAGCTTCCGTCGGGTGGGCGGCGATCGTGAGGTCAAGGTCAACGTGCGAATTCTCAGCGCGACCCACCGCAACCTGGAAAAAATGGTCAGCGAGGGCACCTTCCGCGAAGACCTGTTTTACCGCCTCAACGTGCTTAACGTGGAAGTGCCGCCGTTACGCGAACGCGGTCAGGACATTCTGTTGCTCGCGCGGTATTTCATGCAGCAGGCCTGCGCGCAGATCCAGCGGCCGGTCTGTCGCTTGGCGCCGGGCACCTACCCTGCCCTGCTGGACAACCGTTGGCCGGGCAATGTGCGGCAACTGCAAAACGTAATTTTTCGCGCGGCGGCGATTTGCGAAAGCAGCCTGGTGGACATCGGCGATCTCGACATTGCCGGCACCTCGGTGGCGCGACAGAACGACGTCGAGATCGACAGCCTGGAACAGGCGGTGGAAGCGTACGAAAAAACCCTGCTGGAAAAACTCTACGTCAGTTATCCATCGACCCGCCAATTAGCCAGTCGTCTGCAAACCTCGCACACCGCGATTGCCCATCGGTTGCGCAAGTATGGGATTTCGGGTAAGTCCTGAGGCTGTGATTCACACACCCTCTCCGCAACCCCGTAGAAACCTGTGGGAGCGGGCTTGCTCGCGAATGCGGTGGTTCATTCAACGATGATGTCGACTGACATCCCG
>JALYPE010000008.1 GCA_030856525.1 Pseudomonadota bacterium
GTGCCAGGTTTAGCGCGATTTCGTTGACGTCCATCGCGAGCAAGCTCGCTCCTACAGAGTGGAGGCCATGTAGGAGCGAGCTCGCTCGCGAAAAACCCGAGAACAGCGTCGGGTGTCAGGTTTAACGCGATTTCGTTGACGTCCGTCGCGAGCAAGCTCGCTCCTACAGAGTGGATGCCAGGATCAGGCGTAATAGTCGACGACGCTGGAGCCGATCACGCTGGAGGTCGCGGCCGCCACCTCGGCAGCCGCTGGCAAAGGCTCGTCATCCATCGAATCGAGGCGGCCACCGCTGGCGCTGGTTCGACCAGACTGACTCTGCTGCGCCTGTTCCTGCCCTTGCTGCGAACCGCGCGACTGATCTGACACATTGACATCGACCTGGCCCATGCCCTGCTGCGCAAACATGTCACGCAAGCGGTGCATCTGGCTGTCCAGCGCTTCGCGAACACTCGGATGGGCACTCATGAACGTCACTTGGGTCTGCTGGTCCGGAACCATGTTGACCCGGATATCGAGGCGGCCCAATTCAGCCGGCTGCAACTGAATATCCGCCGCCTTGAGATTGACGCTGGAGAGGTACATGACGCGGTTCACCACTTCTTCAGTCCAGCCGCTCTGGTTCATGGTGATCGGTTGATTGACCGGCACGGCGTTGGCGGTTTTCGGCGTGGCGGCTTGCGTCAGCGCCGCCAGACGGTTGGCGAAGTCGTCAACGCGAGTATCGCTGGTGGCCGATTTCAAGTCCTTGAGACCGTCATCAATCAAGCCACTGAAGGCTTTCTCACCGCGCTCACTGCTGCCGTCCTGGTCCGCCTGCACATCGAGCATACCGGCCATGCTGGCGGCAAAATTCTGCGCCGCTGTGGTTTCGCCGTCAGCCTGGGCCTGAGCGGAGACCGCAGCAGCCTTTGGCTGAGCCTGACTGCTCGCGGAAATATGACCACCCTGCTCCATCGCCATGCGAAGGGCCGGCAAAGCATCGAGCGGGTCGGCCTCGGGATCGAATTCGCCTTCGCCTGCAGCCGCCTGCGTGAGCGCAGCCGCCGCTGCTGCCGCCAGGGCCGCATCAACGGCGGGTTGCGCAGGCGTCGTGACGACAGCCTCCGGCACTGCGGGGGCCGGAGTCGTTACCTGCAATACGGTTGATAATAATGGATCGACAGCAGGGTCTACCGGCGCAGCATCGGCGACCAGTGCCGGTGCCGCACCCGCATCCGCAGCCGCATCCGATACATCCTCGCTCACTGTCCTGCCATCGGACGGCGCCGGTTTCTCGGCGGGCAAGGATTTGCCGCTATCGGCAACGGAAGCGTCCGGCGCGGCAGACTTGTCGTTGCCGGCATCCTTGCGATTCGGGGTGTCGGGAGTCTTGTCCCGTACAGGTTTCACCGGCGCGTCCGCTGTGGCAAGAGGCTTGTTCTGCCCTTGTTTGGCATACACCTGAGAGAAGCTGGACGCCCTGTCCCCGGGCTCAGCAGGCTGCGCCGACAACTTGGCGGAGGTCGCTTGAGTTTTGGCCTGTGCGGCGGCCTGAAGCAGAATATTTTGGGTGCCGGGCATGAAACGCTCTCCGCTGCACTGGGATCGAAGGTACAGATGCGAAGATCATTGCAAGGTTTGAGCCAGCTTTTCAGTGAGGACGCTGAGCGTTTGCCAGTTCAGCGCGGGAACGTTTGAGTTCAGCTTCATAGAGAGGACGAACGATGTCGAACTCGGTGTTAATTTCACCAATCAGCGACTTGATAACTTCAAGGGAGACGTGTTGAACGCTTTGCTCAAGCGCACTGCACAGCTCAGCGAGGTGAATGGCGCCCATGTTGCTGCTGCTGCCCTTGAAACTGTGGGCAGTAGCGCCCACTGATTCAGCCGTGTCGGCATTGCGCAAGACGTTCAGGCGCTCTTCGGAATCAGAGAGAAAGATATCCAGCAAAATCGGATAGTCGTCCTCCATGACCTCTTGCAACGCGGTTAACACGTTGTGGTCCAGATGTCTGTCAGCCACTTGCTCACTCCTTGATCAAGAATGCCTGGATTATGCCAGAGCCTCCCAGAAAAACTCTACGCGGACACTTCGACCATCGTCGGACCAACTCGCGGCGTGGCTGAGCTGGCGGACCAGGCTTAAACCCCTTCCCGACAAACGGATGCCATCCACCGGGCGCGCCAGCACTTGCTCAACGTCAAAACCCTTACCGCTGTCTTCGACGCCAATGATCAGGCAGCCGCCATCGCCCATGGGCGACACTTCCAGGTTCACCCGCACGTAGCCATCTTGCAACGCATCCAGACGTGAGTTGCGCTGTTCATAATAGAGGGCAAAACCCGCGGCATCGCGTTTGAGGCTGGAGTCCAGACCTAACACGCCATGCTCCAGTGCGTTGGAATACAGCTCGGCTAGCACACTGTAAAGTGCACCGCTTTGCGAGCGCAGGCCATGAACCTCCAGCAGCAATTGCAGCATGTAAGGCAGTGGATTGAAGCGCTTGAGCGTCGCAGCGCGAAACTCGAAGCTTACTGACCAGTCCAGCGGTGAAGACTGGCCGCTGTCGGAATAGACCAGCGGCGGCGGGGTGAACCGCGCAGGTTCCAGCAGACAGACTTCGACCATGCTGACATCGTCGCGCGCTTCACCGCGGAAATCGCGCAATGCCTGCTCGATGTCTTCGAACAGCTGGTCGGGCTGACGATTTGCCGAAAAAACCTGCTGCAAGCGCTCTACGCCGAACAATTGCTCGTTGGCATCACAGGTGTCGATCACTCCGTCGGACAGCAAAAAGACCCGATCGCCAGGCGCCATGGGAAAAACTTCGGTGCTATCAGCGAAAGCCTCCGCACTCAGTACGCCCAGCGGTAAATGCCGTGATACCAGCGGTGTTCGCTCCCCACTGGCGATCGTTTGCAGATAGCCGTCCGGCATGCCGCCGTTCCACACTTCCAGTGAGCGTCGCTGAAAATTCAAACACAACAGCGTTGCACAGCAGAACATGTCCACCGGCAGGATACGCTTGAGCTTGGCATTCATCTCGCGCAGGGTTTCCGCCAAACCGTAGCCCTTGGCAGTCATGCCGTAGAACACTTCCGCCAGAGGCATGGCACCTACTGCAGCCGGCAAACCATGGCCGGTGAAATCGCCGAGCAGCACATGCATATGCCCGGCAGGCGTGAAGGCTGCCAGCAGGAGGTCGCCGTTGAACAGCGCATAAGGCGATTGCAGATAGCGAATATTGGGAGCGCTAAGGCAACCAGAATGGGCCACTTTATCGAAGACCGCCTTGGCCACGCGCTGTTCATTGAGCAAGTAATCATGATGTCGGGCGATCTGGTCACGCTGCTGCAGCACGGTCTCCTGCAAGCGCCGCAAGCGATCCATCGCCTTGATCTTGGCGGCAAGGATCACCAGGTTGTACGGCTTCGCCAGAAAGTCGTCGCCACCGGCTTCAAGACAACGGGCCAGAGCCTCGCTTTCGCTCAACGATGTGAGGAAGATGATCGGCACCAGGGTTTCCCCTGCCAGCGCCTTGATCTGCCGCGCCGCTTCGAAGCCGTCCATCACCGGCATCATGGCGTCCATCAACACCAGTTGCGGACGTTGCTGGCGAAACGCTTCAACCGCCTCGGCTCCATTCGCAGCCGTCAGCACTTCATGACCCTGACGACGGACAATGCTCGACAGCAGCATGCGATCGGCGGCGCTGTCTTCGGCGATGAGGATCGTCAGCGGTTCGAGCGAGGATTGCACAGCGGTCATGCTACGTCGAAGATCTGTTCGAAATTGGAAATGGCGAGAATCTTGCGCACATCGGCATTGGCGTGAGTCAGCGTGATTTCGGCGTTTTCGCCGCCGGCGTAGTCGCGCAGCAGCAAAAGCATGCCAAGGGCGGAACTGTCGAGGTAGGTGGCGTC
>JALYPE010000068.1 GCA_030856525.1 Pseudomonadota bacterium
CGGTAAGCCTGACGCACCGCGTGGGCCACCAGTTTGTCGCGCACCGCTCGGCCATTCACGAAAAAATATTGCAGGTCGGCCTGACTGCGATTGAACGTCGGCAAACCGACCCAGCCCCACAAATGCAAGCCATTGCGCTCGATCTCGATCGGCAACGCCTGTTCGAGGAACCCCGAACCGCATATTGCCGCGACACGCCGGGCACGGGCGGCGTCGTCATGAGCTTCGTGCAAACTGAGGATGGTCTTGCCGTTGTGGCGCAAATGAAACGCCACATCGAAGCGCGCCAGTGCCAGACGCTTGATCACTTCCTGCAGATGATCGAATTCGGTTTTTTCGGTTTTGAGAAACTTGCGTCGCGCCGGGGTATTGAAGAACAGGTCACGCACTTCCACCGAAGTGCCGACCGGATGCGCGGCAGGCTGCACACGCGGCGCCATGTCCCGGCCTTCGGTTTCAACCTGCCAGGCCTGTTCCGCTTCGCGCGTGCGTGAGGTCAAGGTCAAACGGGCGACAGAGCTGATCGACGCCAGCGCTTCACCGCGAAAGCCCAGGCTCATGACCTGCTCGAGGTCTTCCAGGTTGCGAATCTTGCTGGTGGCGTGACGGGCCAGGGCCAGCGGTAAATCATCAGCGGAAATGCCACTGCCATCGTCGCGCACGCGCAGCAGCTTTACGCCGCCCTGCTCGACATCGACGTCGATGCGCCTGGCGCCCGAGTCGAGGCTGTTTTCCAGCAGTTCCTTGATCACCGAAGCCGGACGCTCAACCACTTCGCCTGCCGCAATCTGGTTCGCCAGTCGCGGGCTGAGCAGCTCGATGCGAGCCGCGTTGATTACCACTTGATTCATTCCTTGGCCGCCAGCTCGGTGCCGGGAATGGTCAGGTGCTGACCCGCCTTCAAGTCGTCGCTTTTCAGATTATTGGCGCTGCGCAGCGATGCCGGGGAAACCTGATAGCGCACGGCAATCATCGCCAGCGTTTCGCCCGGATTCACCCGATGATCGCGTGGGCCCTGGGCGATGCCGCCGGAATCACGCAGCCAGGAAATGTAGGTGCCCGGCGGTGGATTCTGCTGGAAGAACTGGCGCACGCCGCTGCTGATCGAGCGGGCCAGCGCTTGCTGATGGCTCGCAGCCGCCAGTTTGGAGGCTTCGTTGGCGTTGGAGATAAACCCGGTTTCGACCAGGATCGACGGGATGTCCGGCGACTTGAGCACCATGAAGCCGGCCTGTTCCACGCGTTGTTTGTGCAACGGCGTGACCCGACCGATATTGGTCAGGACTTTCTGGCCGACGTTAAGGCTGGAGGTCAGGGATGCGGTCATCGACAGGTCGAGCAGCACGCCCGCAAGCATGCGGTCCTTGTCGTCGAGGCTGACGTTGCCGGCGCCGCCGATCAAGTCGGAACGGTTTTCACTGTCGGCCAGCCAACGGGCCGTTTCCGAGGTGGCGCCGCGATCAGACAAGGCGAACACCGATGCGCCGAAGGCTGCCTTGGACGGCGCCGCATCGGCGTGAATCGAGACAAACAGGTCGGCGCCCTTCTTGCGAGCGATTTCAGTGCGGCCGCGCAGCGGGATGAAGTAGTCGCCGGTACGGGTCAGTTCGGCGCGGAAACCTTTCATGCCGTTGATCTGACGCTGCAGTTCGCGAGCGATGGCCAGTACCACGTCTTTTTCGCGCTGACCGCGAGAGCCCGAGGCGCCCGGGTCCTCACCACCGTGACCGGCATCGATGACGACAATGATGTCGCGCTTGCCGGCCGGGGCTGGCGGCAGTTTGACCGGCGGATCAATCGGAGTGACCGGCACCGGAGCGACTTTCGCGACATTGGTCGGCACCGGAATCGGCGCGGCATCGGCGGCGTTGTCGAACAGGTCGACAACCAGGCGATTACCGTACTGCGCGTTCGGCGCCAGGGTAAAGCTTTTAGGCGTGACGGCTTTTTTCAGGTCGATGACCACGCGCAGGTCGGTCGGCGTGCGTTGGGCCGAACGCATGGCGGTAATCGGCGAGTTCGCGGCGTTGACGTTCAGCGGCGCACCGAGGGTGGCGCCATTGATGTCGATGACCAGTCGATCAGGGGATGTCAGGGTGAAGACGCTGTGCTGCACCGGCCCTGTCAGGTCAAACACCAGCCGTGTGTTGTCCGGCGCCCGCCACAGGCGAACACTGTTGACCTTCGTCTCGGCCACAGCATCGACGGTCACCGCCAAAAACAACAACCCTACGGCAGCTACCATCGCGCGAAAGCGCATACCAGACCCCATCATTTAATTGGATTCCAATGCCAAAGCGGCACACCAGGACTCGCCACGCGAGCCTTGGGACAAAATTTTCAGCGAGCGACCGCTGTCTTGCGGGCTAATGGTAATGGTCAGGTCGGGCTTTGGCAAAAAGCCTGCACCCTTCTGGGGCCATTCGATCAAGCATAGTGCGTCATCCTCGAAGTAGTCGCGGATACCGAGGTACTCGAGTTCTTCAGGATCGACCAGTCTATAAAGGTCGAAATGGAAGGCGCGGACGTTGCCGAGCTCGTAAGGCTCGACCAACGTGAACGTCGGACTTTTTACCGCGCCCACATGCCCCAACCCACGGATAATGCCCCGGGACAGCGTGGTTTTGCCCGCGCCCAGATCCCCTTCCAGAAAAATCAGACCGCGCCCTTCGGTGGTTTTCGCGATACGCGCGCCGAACGCGGTCATCGCTTCTTCATCTGCCAGGTACAGGGTTACTTCAGACACGGTGCTTGCTCCTCCAACAACTGACGAATGGCTGGAATCAGATCACTGGCCGCCAGCCCACGGCCCGATTTACCTTCCTGTGCGCCGGCATTGGCATGCAGCCAGACGCCCAGACACGCCGCCTCGAATGCAGCCATACCCTGAGCGCGCAAAGCGCCGATCAGCCCGGCGAGGACATCGCCCAATCCGGCGGTGGCCATGGCGGGATGCCCCTGATGACACACTGCCAGACGCCCGTCGGGACTGGCAATCAGGCTGCCGGCGCCTTTCAAGACCACTACCGCTGTATATTTTTTGCTCAACGCATGCGCGGCGGCCGGGCGGTCGTCCTGCACCTCGGCCGTGGAGATCCCTAGCAACCGTGCCGCTTCGCCGGGATGCGGGGTGATCACGCTATCTTTGGGCAGATTCGCGAATTGTTCAGACAACAGATTGAGCGCATCGGCATCCCAGACCTGCGGCAGGGGTGCATTGGCCGCCGCCGACAACAAACTGCGCCCCCAGGCCGCCTGCCCAAGACCCGGGCCGACGACTAAAATCGACACTTTGCCGAGCAAGCCCATCAACTGATTGGCCGAGGAAGTGCCGAGCACCATGGCTTCGGGAATTCTAGCCAACGCGGCGGGCACGTGTTCGCTGCGAGTGGCGACCGAGACCATGCCGGCGCCACTGCGCAAGGCGCTTTGCGCGCTCAGCAGGATGGCGCCGCCGAAGCCACGATCACCACCAATCAGCAATACGTGGCCGAACTGGCCCTTGTGAGCGGTTGAAGCACGTGACGGTAGACGAGGCATATTGCCGACGTTGAGGCGACGGGCACTGATGTCGATCCTGTCCAGCAGCTCCGATGCGGCTTGCAGATCATTGAACACCAGCTCGCCGACCACATCAGCCGCATCACCGGTGAACAGGCCAACTTTCAAGCCGATGAAAGTCACGGTCAAATCTGCCCGCACCGCGGCACCGAGCATTCGACCGGTGTCCGCGCACAGCCCCGAGGGAATATCCACTGCCACCACCGGCAAGCCGCTGGAATTGATCGCTGCGATCACGCTGGCATACGG
>JALYPE010000102.1 GCA_030856525.1 Pseudomonadota bacterium
ATGCTGGCGGCGGTTTTTCCTCACATGACCGGCTTGGGCGGGGATGCGCTATGGATGATCCACGACAACAAGGTGCGCACCATCGTGGGGATCGGGCAGGCCGGGCAGCGTTTGCCTGAGGGCGGCATCATCAGCGTGCGAGGTCCGGCATCGGTCGCCACGACGGCGGGTGCGATGGCGAGTTGGCAGACTGCGGCGAACGTCAGTCGCCATGAGTGGGGCTCCAGGCTGGGCTGGGCAGATCTGTTGGAAGACGCCGCGAGCGTGGCGGATGCAGGCATCCCGATTTCGCAGTCGCACCTGTTTTGGCAGACCCTGCGCCAGCCACTCATCGAGCAATTGCCGAGCCTGCACCGTCTGTGCAAGACCGATGGGCGCTGGCTACGCGAAGGCGATACGCTGCGCCAGCCAGAGCTGGCCAACACGCTTCGGCACTTGGCAAGACACGGTGTCGAGGATTTCTACAAGGGCGAGCTGGCGCAGGCTTTCGGCGCCGCATTTGAGGCGCTGGGTTGCGGCTTGACCACAGCCGATCTGGCCGCCACGCACGCAAAGGAAATGGCACCGGTTTCGGTACGTTACCGCGACGGCCGACTCTACAATGTCGCGCCGCCGAGCCAGGGCCTGTATACATTGCAGGCCATGGCCGTGTTGCAGCACAAGCCACTGGCGCACGTCGGCAACGGCAGCGCGCTTTACTACCACTTTCTGGTTGAAGCCATCAAACACGGCCTGCTGCGCCGTAATGAGCAGTTGTGCGATCCGCTGAGCAATCCATGGGATTTTGCCGCCACTCTCGACGACGCTCAGGTCCGCCTTTACGCCGAGGCAATCGATGATCAGCGTGCAGCGCCGTGGAACGAACCGGGACGTCCCGCCGATACGGTATGGATGGCCGCGACCGATGCCGAGGGCCGCACGGCCTGCCTTATCCAGAGCCTGTTTCACGACTTTGGTTCGGGCTGCATTCTCGGTGACACCGGGGTGCTGTGGCAGAACCGTGCGGCGGGTTTCAACGCCAACCCTGAGCACGTCAACGGCTGGGCGCCCGGCAAGCGTCCGGCGCACACGCTTAATCCGTCCTGCTACCTGGCTGACGATGGCCGGCGCTGGTTTTTCGGCACTCAAGGGGGCGATGGCCAACCGCAAACACAGATGGTGTTGGCGACCCAACTGATCGACTATCAGCAGCCCATCGATCAGGCGCTGCAAACCCCGCGCTTCCTGCTGGGCCGAAGTTTTTTCGACAGCACCGACAATCTCAAGCTGGAGGATGACATGCGCGCCACGACGATCGAAGGCCTTGCGACACTGGGGCATGAGGTGGAAATCATTCCTGCCCGCAGCCCTATGACTGGCCACGCCGGGATCATCGCCATGGATGCCGACGGTCGGCGCAGCGCAATGCATGACCCGCGAGGCGAGGGCACTGGCCTCGGTCAGGCGGGCTGATCCTCAATCGCGCATTTGCCGGGTCCGGGCCGCTGGCGGATAATGCCGCCGATTGCCCGCCATCGGCAGCCTTGTGTGTTGGCGTGAGGCTTTCTGAACAATAGAGGAAAGGATGGGGTTGAGCACTGTCACCGCCAAACAGCTTGAGGTGCAACGTATTGTCGATGCGCTGTTCAGGGCGATTGCCCAGCATCGCCTGCCGCCTGGCACTCGATTGATCGAAGCCCACATAGTCGAAACCCTGCAGGCCAACCGCAATCATGTGCAAGTAGCGCTACAGCGGCTGGCGATGCAAAAAGTGGTGACCATCGAAGCCAATCGCGGCGCCATGGTTGCCCAGCCAACTGCGAGCGAAGCGCGAGATATCTTCAGTGCTCGTCGGGCCATTGAACGGGCGATTGTCGAGGCCATTACCCCGGCCGTGATGCGCAAACATCGCCAGCGCATTGCCAGCCATATGAACAAGGAGCGCAAGGCCACCAACGACACGGACAGAAGGGCCATCGTCCGTGAGTTGAGCGAGTTTCACTTGCTGCTGGGGGAGATCAGCGGCAACGCCGTGCTCAGCGACATCCTCTCCAATCTGATGGTGCGCAGTTCATTGATCGTGGCGCTGTATCAGCGCAATGACGTGCCCTCCTGTGCGTCGGATGAACACCAGGAAATCGTTGACGCGCTGGAACAAGGCGATAACCAAAAAGCCGTGGCGGTCATGCTCGAACATCTGGACGAACTGGAAGGGCAACTGGCGCTGGAGCAAAGCGTGCCCGCCGAGTTCAACCTCAAACAGGCCTTGAGCGATTGATCATGTCTGGAGCAAGACTTGCCCGCGAAGAATCGTCGGGCGGCAGCCTTCATTCACTGACCTGATGTTTTCGAGGGCCATTCAGAATGCCGCCCGGCCCAGAAAAAGCTATGGCCCCAAC
>JALYPE010000107.1 GCA_030856525.1 Pseudomonadota bacterium
CCTTACCCCGACGCAAATCCGCGAGCAGGCACAAAACCTTGCGGAAATGCGCAAGGTCTCGCAACAGCTGCGGCGGCCTTGGGAGCACCTGTTCGCCATGCTCGAAAGCATGCCACGGGACAACATCGCGCTGCTGGCACTGACCCCGGATGCGCGCAAAGGTCAGGTGCGGATCAGCGCCGAGGCCAAAGACCTGGAGGCGATGCTCGGCTTTCACCGCAACCTCGAAGCCAGCGACGAGCTCTCCGATGTCTCGCTGCTGAGCCACGAAATCGTCGCCAACGTGGCGGAACGCCCGGTGCAATTCAACCTGTCGGCTACTTGGGAGATCGGCGATGCGAATCCCTAAATTGATCGCCCACGAATACCTGCAAGGGCTCGGCGTGCCGGGGCTGGCGGGGTTGGCGATGGTGCTGGTGGCGCTGGTGTATGGCCTGGCGGGCCTGATGCCGGACTGGCAATCGCTGCAACAGCTCAGCCAGCAGACGCGCGAAGCCGGCGAATACCTGGCCCGCGTCGAGGACGGCAGTGTCGCCGCGCCGGTGGTGCCGCAGCGCCAGCTTGATGACTTCCGCAGCAAGCTGCCGTCACAACCGCAGGCCACCGTCGCCATCGACAAGATTTACGCGTTGGCGGCCCAGGAACACATCACCCTGGCCCGTGGTGAATACGCTTTGGGTATCGATCCGAAAACTCACCTGGCGCGTTATCAAATTCTGCTGCCCGTGCGCGGCAGCTACCCGCAACTGCGGCGCTTTCTGCATGCCTTGCTGCTGCAACTGCCAGCGGTGGTGGTGGAAGACGTCGAGTTCCAGCGCAAGAAGATCGCCGACACCGACCTGACCGGCCGGATCCGCATGACCCTTTACCTGTCGAGGTCATGATGAATACCAAACGCGTAGCGGGATGGGTGGGATTTTTCGCCGTCGCAGCGGCGCTGGCCTGGTTGCCCGAATACCTGATGCCGGCGGACGACAGCGATGCGGTGGCCGTCGTGGCCAGCCCCGCCAAAGGCAAAAACGTTGGCACGTTGCCGGCGGCCTCTGCCAGCAAGAAAACCGCAGTGGTCAAGGACCTCAGCCCGGCCGGCGACCTGTTCGCCGCGCGCAGCTGGAAAGCCGCGCCGAAGATCGCCACCGTCACCGAACAACCCGTCAGCGTCGCCCCGGTCGTGCAAGTCCCCACTGCACCGCCGTTGCCCTTCCAGTTCGTTGGCCGCATGGATGACCGTTCCGACTTGCAGGTTTTTCTGCAGAACGGCGAGAAAATATACGTCGTACGCAAAGGGGATGTGATCGACGAAACGTGGCGGATCGAGGGTATTTCCGATGTGGAATTGAGCCTGGTCTACCTGCCTCTGCATTTATCCCAGACGTTGTCTGTGGGGAGCGCGCAATGAACAGATCCCGGTTAGTGACAAGCTTGTGCCTGTGTACAGCGCTGGCCGCGTGCAGTTCGGCACAGGTCGCCAACAAGGAAGCGACCGACCTGATCGAGCAGGGCCAGTACGAAGCGGGCCTGGCACGGATCGAAGATGGACTGCGTGAAAATCCTCGCGACACGGAACTCCATCTGGCCTTGAACAGCGGCCGGGCGAAAGCAATCACCGCGCTGCTGACCGAAGCCGACGCCGACCGCGCGCACCGTGATTTTCCGCAGGCACGCATGGGCTACAGCCGGGTGCTGACCATCGAACCGAACAACCGTCGCGCTCAGGATGCCCTGCGTCAGCTCGACTACCTGCGCAGCATGGATGAGAAACTTGAACTGGCCCGGGGCGACCTGCGTCGCGGCGACATCTACGGCGCCGACCGCCAGGTCAAACAGATCCTCGAACTGGACCCAAAGAACGACGGCGCGCTGGAACTGCAAGGCAACATTCGCCTGGTGCAGAGCCGCAACGTGATCCCTTACCCGCAGCTGCGCACACGGCTGGACCGGCCGGTGACTCTGGAGTTTCGCGACGCCAACCTGAAGACCATTTTTGAAGTGCTGTCGCAGGTCGCCGGGCTGAATTTCATCTTCGACAAAGACCTGCGTCCGGACATGAAGGCCACCATCTTCGTGCGTGACGTGCGCATCGAAGACGCTGTGGAACTGCTGCTGCAACAGAATCAGCTGCACCAGAAAGTGGTCAACGAAAACACCTTGCTGATCTACCCCGACTCGCCGCAGAAGCTCAAGGATTATCAAGAGCTGGTGATGCGCACGTTCTACCTGACCAGCATCGACGCCAACACCGCGCTGAACATGATCAAAACCATGCTCAAGACCCGCGACGTGTTCGTTGATGAACGCCTCAACACCTTGACCATGCGCGACAGCGAAGACGCGATTCGCATGGCGGAAAAGCTCCTTCAGTCGCAGGACCAGTCCAACCCCGAAGTGGTGCTGGAAGTGGAGGTGATGGAGGTCGCCACGCAGCGGATTCTCGACCTCGGCCTGCAGTGGCCGAACACGTTTGGCGTGGTCAACAGCGATGGCTCGGCGGTGACGTTGCTCGATCAGCTCAAGGGCATCAACTCCAGCCGGATCAGTATTTCGCCGTCGCCGCAGGCCAAGATCAACGCGCAGGACAACGACATCAATACCCTCGCCAGCCCGGTGATTCGCGTCAGCAACCGTGAACAGGCGCGCATCCACATTGGTCAGCGCGTCCCGATCATCAGCGCCACGTCGGTGCCGTCGACCCAAGGGCCGGTGATCACCGAGAGCGTGACTTACCTGGACGTCGGTCTGAAGCTGGAAGTGCAGCCGACCGTGCACCTCAACGGCGAAGTCGCGATCAAGATCGCGCTGGAGGTCAGCAACGCGACGCCGCTGGAACCGACCCGCCAAGGCACCATTCCCGTGCAGGTCGACACCCGCAATGCGCAGACCACCTTGCGCCTGCATGACGGCGAAACGCAGATCCTGGCCGGGCTGATGCGCAACGATCACGGCGCCACCGGCAACAAGATTCCAGGCCTTGGCGACATCCCCGGGCTGGGGCGTTTGTTCGGCAGCAACAAGGACACCGTCGGCAAATCCGAGCTGGTGCTGTCGATCACGCCGCGCATCGTGCGCAACCTGCCGTATCAGAGCC
>JALYPE010000108.1 GCA_030856525.1 Pseudomonadota bacterium
AAAGCTGTGCAAACCAGCCCCAACCCCAGCAGCGACAGCCACACACTCCAGCCGCCCCAGCTCGCTGGCGGTTCAGTGATCACGCTGTAGCCGAACAACGGCAGCAGGAACAGCGTCGCCCCGAGCATGCTGCCCACCGCCGACAGTCGACTGTCCAGACCACCGGCCTGATCCAGCCAGCGCCGCGCAAGAAACCCGGCAAAACCGTAACAGGTGGTCGCGAGCAGGCAGGCGAGGGCGCCCATCAGCAGTTCCATGTCGAACGCCACCGGGCCGGCGCGGGTCAGAATGCCGACGCCGAACAGCCCCAGGCACACCCCGCCAAGCTTGGCCGCCGTGAGTTTTTCATGGAAGAACAGGCCGCCGATCAACACGCCCATCAGCGGCGTCGTCGCGTTGAAAATGGCCGAGTAGCCGGCTGGCAGCACCTGCGCCGCCACGGAATACAGCGTCGCCGGAATGCCCGAGTTGATCACCCCCAGCAGCATCACGGTCTTGAGCTTGCCTTTGAAATCCCAACTGATGCGCATCAGCCCGAGGATCACCAGCAAGCCGGCCGCCGCGATCGACACGCGGAAGAATGCGGTCGGCACGGTTCCAATCACTGGGGCGATGATGCGCATGAACAGAAAGCTCGCGCCCCAGATCGCTGCCAGCGACAGTAATCGGACAATATCGACAGGGCTCACGGTGCACTCCTTCCTTGTTGGGGACGAGAGTGTTGCTGAGTGTGTCGTCTATCGCAACCGAAAAACGAGCAACCAACCCCTGGGGACAGCCCCCGCAACGCGCCGCAAAAATTCCCCTTCTCCTGCACCCGGTTCACTGGCTAAGCTCAGGTCTCGTCAATTCCCGCAGAGGTCTCACCATGCCGCAGCAATGGCCAGCCACCGACATCGCCCGCAGGATCCTCGATGGCTTTGACGATTACCGCGAGCATTTCCGGCAGATTACCGACGGCGCCCGGGCGCGGTTCGAGCAGGCGCAATGGCAGGAGGCGCAAATCGCCTCGGCGGCACGCATAAGCCTGTACGAAGAAAAAGTCGGCGAGACCGTCGGACGGCTGCGCGAAGCTTTTGAAACCGACACGTTGATGGACGTCAGTTGCTGGCCATTGGTCAAAAGCGCCTACATCAGCCTGATCGACTTGCGTTTCGACGATGAGTTGTCCGAGACCTGGTACAACTCGATCTTCTGCGGGCTGTTCAGCCACGACCTGATCAGCGACGGCTGCATGTTCATCCACACCACCCGGCCGAGCCTGCGCCGGGCGCGCGCTGCGCAAACCCGCACCTACAAGCCGCAGGGCCAATTGTCGGTGATGCTGGCGAGCATTTTTGCCGACTACCGCTTCAGCGAGGATTACGCCGACTTGCCCGGCGACCTCAGCCGCCTCGAAACGCAACTGCGCGAGAACCTGCCGGATTGGGTCTGCAAAGACCCGGAGCTGAGCGTTGAACTGTTTTCCTCGGTGCTCTACCGCAACAAAGGCGCGTACCTGGTCGGGCGGATTTACACCCGGGACGAACAGTGGCCGCTGGTAATACCGCTGCTGCACCGCGAAGGGCGCGGGATTCAGATCGATGCGCTGATCACCGACGAAGCGGACGTGTCGATTATTTTCTCGTTCACGCGCTCCTATTTCATGGTCGATGTGCCGGTGCCGGCGGAGTTCATCGGTTTCCTGCGGCGCATCCTGCCCGGCAAGCACATTGCCGAGCTGTACACCTCGATCGGCTTCTACAAACACGGCAAATCGGAGTTCTACCGCGCACTGATCAATCATCTGGCAAATACCGACGACCAGTTCATCATGGCTCCCGGCGTGCGCGGCATGGTCATGAGCGTGTTCACGTTGCCGGGTTTCAACACCGTTTTCAAAATCATCAAGGACCGCTTCTCTCCGTCGAAAAACGTTGACCGCGCCACGGTGATCGAGAAGTACCGGTTGGTGAAAAGCGTCGATCGGGTGGGGCGCATGGCCGACACCCAGGAGTTTGCCGACTTCCGTTTCCCGCTGAGCAAGTTCGAACCGGCATGCCTTGAGGAGTTGCTGGAAGTCGCCGCGTCCACGGTGTCGGTAGAAGGCGACACGGTGTTGATCCGCCACTGCTGGACCGAGCGGCGCATGAC
>JALYPE010000111.1 GCA_030856525.1 Pseudomonadota bacterium
GGCATTGTCGGGGGGTTCACGATTACCTTGGTGACAATGATCAACTCGTCGGCCATGGCCGGCGCGATTGGTGCCGGCGGGCTTGGGGATATTGCTTATCGGTACGGGTATCAGCGGTTTGACAGTCAGATCATGCTGACGGTGATTGTGTTGCTGGTGGTGTTGGTGGCGGTGATTCAGTTGGGTGGGGATCGGTTGGCGCGGGGGTTGAACAAGCGTTAGGTATTATGAGAGGTACTATCTTTGATGTGAGCTGGTCGCCCCCAATTTTTTGTGCATGACCGGGACAGCGCCGTAAATCTTTCTCCTCAGCAAATGCTACAGGAGGGTTTGTGACGCGAAGGTTTTTTGCTCATGACCTGAGGAGGGCGCTGAGGCGGGTGCTGAGGCGCATAGGCAGCACTCTGGAACAAAATTCTGGTGTTTCTCAATTCATCTTCCGTGGAATAGATTTCTTGGGCCGTCAGGCCTTGCGCGTCCATTTTGAAGATGATGTTCATGCCTTCATTGTTGGCCCAATTCTCCTTGGCGCTCTCCCAGACATTCTGTTCTTTCAAGTATGCAATCAAGCCATTGAAATCAGTCCGGAATTTGTTAACCAGGCGTTCATACATTTCGGGCGAATCAATGGAATTGATTCGCAGCGTTGAATCGAACGATGAACTCTCCCGGACCGGCGCATAGTTCACTGATTGTTGCCCGGGTGCAATTTCACGAATCATCGCCTCAACGTCAATTGAGGATTCGGGTTTGTAATGTCCGGAATGATTGTTAACGATGAACCTGGATGAATCATGCTCATCAACGCTCAACAATCCGGCAAACTCGGGAAGCCCCATACCAGGCTGGATGCCCAAATGCTGCTGATAGTTGTTCACAAATAAACGCAATTTCTTATCCTGATCGCGAAAAAGAGCAATAGCAGCCTGTGAGGACCGAAAAGGAAACCATTCAGTGCGTTCGCCATCAACCTTCTTCATGCCTCGCCCATACACGAACCCGGTAGTTTCGAAAGTACTTTTGTTTGCGTTCCAAACCAATTCCTCAAACCATCCCGTTCCAATCGATTTGGCCATGGGGTTAACGATATCGGCGATGAAGATATCTGCTGGAATAGATAATCTGCCTTGCCAGTCATAGTTGCCAAGAGGGTTGTTTACAACCATTTGATAGAGATTCAGGCCGTCTACTCTCCCTGCCGGATCGGGATTTATCCACCGATGCAAACACGGCGCGTAATACCGATAGCCATAGTAGTAAAGCCCCGTGGCATCCTTCTCCTTAGCTGAATAACGAAAAGTTTTGTACTTCGCGACCAACGCACTTTTCCCCGCCCAACAAGCCGTGCCTCCAAAAGCGTAGTAGTGCTCCTGCGTCAGCACACCGGCTTCATTATCCAGTTCCAATGTGCTGGAACCGAGGTGATCGCAGAGGCTGTAGCGCAGTTGATCAGTGTGCACACCATCTGGCCAATGCAAGGCTCGAACGCTACAGCGTCCCGCGTCGATGCTGATCACATGGCGCTCTTCGCCGTCGGCCTGACGATGGACTTCCAGGCCGGGCAGGTAACGAACTTCCGTGCGCAGGGTTTGATTGTTGGCCTGGCAGACATGCACTTTGCGCAGGCGATGGCCGGGGCGGTCATAGGTGTAGCATTCGTAATCGTCCGGCAGGTTGACCCGTTTGACCAAGCTCACCTGGGACAACTGATTGCGGCTATCCCAGATCATGGCCTGTCCACGTTGAAGCGCCTGTTGATTGCCGCAGGCATCAAAGCCGGAATCGATGTCCGCCTCGTCCGGCAGTGAACCGTCCTCCCGTTGTGCCAGGCTGCGGTTGCTGCGGGCGGAGGTGAACATGGAAAAGCCCGGCGCACCGCTGTGATGGCGGGTGATCAGATTACCCGCCGGGTCGTACTCGAAGCGTTGGGTGTAACTGCGCCGCTGGGTCGGGTCCAGCGGGGTGGGCAGCAAGTCCGGTAGCGCGGGCCCGTGGCTGGGTTGGCTCACCTCCCAGCCGCTGGCTTCGATCAACTGATAGAGGCTGTCATAGCGGTAGCGGTTGATCGGGTCGATGCGCTGGTTATTGAAAAAACTGACGGCTTGAGACTGGTCTTCCAGCTCGACGATATTGCCGACCGGGTCGTAGCGGTAGCGCAGATCCTGCAGTGGTTTTTGATCACCGACTTGCGCGATCAGCCTGATCAGCCGACCGTCATCGGCGCTGTAATCGGCATGTGTTACCACGCCATTGCCGGCGGTTTCGCTGTCGATCTGGTCATGGGCGTTGTAGCGGATGTCGCTCATCAGCCGTTGCTGTTGATTGTCGTGCCCGGCCAGGAGCAACCACGTTCCCCTAAGCCTTCCTGCCACGTCGTAAGCAAAAGTTCGGACATTGCTCATGGCGTCGGTTTGACGCCTGAGTTCACCAACGGGATTGAAATCGTGGCGGGTGATGAACGTCTGATCCTCCAGCCACATGTCCCGTTCGTGGGGCGGTTCAGGCCAGTCTGGAGTTTCGAGATCTTTTATTAATCGCAGTACCTCGAGCAACACTGCGCCGGCCAAACCGTAGTCGGTCAAGACTTGAGCACCGGCCGGATCGTCATGCCTGATCAGTCGGCCACATTGGTTATGCGCGGTGAACTTCAAACTGGAATCAGCGAAATCGAGCCGTTCCATGATCCGGGCCGGCTCGCCAATCATCCGTTCGCAAACATTTATCGGCCGCATCTGAGAGTCATACTGGCTATGACGCTGGCTTCCTCGCGCATCCCAGAATGAACCGGGCGACCCGGCTTCATTGAACAGTCCCAATTGCCACCCGGCATCCACACTGTCCGTCAGCAACGGTTGACCGCTCAAACCGTAAAGCGTGCTCAGATTTGGCTTGCGCGCCGCCTCCCAAAGACGCGGATCCCACGCCTCGCATAGCCGTCCCGCCGCATCAAACATTTGCC
>JALYPE010000119.1 GCA_030856525.1 Pseudomonadota bacterium
TGTGCGGCGCCGAGACCATTGATGCCGACACTCAGTAGCTCCGCGCCGCCGCGATGCGCACGGCTTTTACCGGATCCTCAATAACGACATGAGCGAGGGCGCTCGCTCCGGCGCTGGCAGCAACGCACGCCTCCTGATGAAGACTTGACGCTCTACCGGGATCGCTCCGACCACTCGAACGCGTGGTGGGGCCAGCCTAGGCGCAGATCCCCGGTCACAACAATATTTTCATGGACGACAGAGATCCATTGCGGCATGGTTTTCAGCCTGCCTGGTACAGGGGTGGACAGCGGACTTCAGCCGTCCACGGTCAGGCGCTGGGTCAGTGCGGGGTGATCACTTGCGCGCGGCTGATGTCACGGGAGCAACATGACTTATCGAACGGGAACAGAAGCTTTTGTACAAGGAGTTCGCACGCTTATTCCGTTGATGCCCGGCGTCATTCCCTTCGGCCTGGTGACCGGGGTGCTGGCGATCGAAATGGGTATGTCGCCAGGCATGAGCATCGGCATGACGTTGCTTTTCTATTCGGGTTCAGCCCAGTTGGTCGCGTTGCAGCTTCTCCAAAATGGAGTATTGCCAGCAGCGATTATCGCGACCGCCTTGATTATCAATTTGCGCTTCATGATGTACAGCGCTTCGCTGGCTCCCTTCCTGCACCATTTGCCCCGTCGCTACTCGTGGCCGGTGGCATACATGCTGTCCGACCAGTCCTATGCACTGTCCATCCTGAAGTTATCATCCGGCGAACTCGGTCGATTTGGCCCACATTTTCACGCCGGTACAGCCAGTGCCATGTGGCTGACCTGGCAGCTTTCAGTGATTGCCGGCGTGTCCCTGGGCGCAAGCATTCCGCAGACGTGGTCCCTGAGTTTCGCCGTCCCGCTTTCATTTCTGGCATTGCTGGTACCCAACATACGCAGCGCGCCGACCTTGGTCGCTGCAACCGTTGGCGGGCTGATCGCAGTGATGGCGGTTGAACTGCCCTATAACCTGGGTTTGGTGACGGCTTCCATCGGCGGAGTTATTGCCGGCCTGATGATTGAAAGCGTCCGCAAAAAAAACTCTGAGCAGCGCCTGGGCGATCAGGAGGAAAGTCGATGAGTGATCTGGCTTTGTGGGGCATGTTCCTGGCGGTCGGCATCGGGACTTTCGTCATGCGTCTTTCGTTCGTCGAGCTTTATGGCCGCTGGCGAATGCCCGCGTTGCTGAGTCGAGCATTGGTGTATGTACCGGCGAGTGTGCTGGCAGCGTTGGTGTTACCTGCGGTGGTCTATCCGGGGGGGCAAAGTGGATTCGTATTCGATAATCCTCAAATTCCCGCAGCCATCATTGCTGCCTGGGTGGCCTGGAAGACTCGAAGCACAGTGCTGACACTTGTTGCAGGGATGGCAGCGCTGTGGGGTATCAAGCTCATGGTTGCGTGAAAGCCAATCGGGTTTTGATCTTCCAAAATCCTTTCTCACCCCTGATCTGCACAGCACCGCTTGAGAATTCTCTTTGGAGAAGCTGTTGCGGCATCCACCAGATCAGCCAGCGTTTGGGGTGCCCGACGCGACCCTGCCCATACGAGCCCCCCAAACCGGGTTCATTCGCTCTTTACTTCTGCCTGTTGAGGCTTGGCGGATCGCCGTAACGCACCCCAAGTAAGACCCACTATCGCGGCAGCAGCGGAAGCGCATAGCACGCTCAGTTTTGCAGCAGCCAGCAGGGCTGGATCATTAAATGCCAGCGACGCAATGAAGATCGACATGGTAAAGCCAATACCGGCGAGCAGGCCGACGAGGACGATGCCAGGCCAGGTCACCCCGGTGGGAAGCTCACACATTTTCATTTTGACGAGCAAGTAGGAGGCCAATACCACCCCTACAGGCTTGCCGACGACCAACGCCAGCACCACCGCTATGAACACGTGTTGCGAAAGTGCATTGTCGAGATCGGCGCCTGCGAAGCTCACACCCGCGTTGGCCAGTGCGAACAGCGGCATGATGCAAAACGCCACCCATGGATGAAGTGTCATTTGAATACGCTGCACCGGGGAGAGCATCTCCCGCTGTGCTTGAAGGAGCTCTTTCAGTGGCTTGGCGACTGACTGGTCAGGAGTGTCCTTGGCAGAGAATCTATCCAGCAAATCGTGGAAATTTCTCTGGATCATATCCAGTGGTCGTTCTGTCATAGGCATTGAGCGCACTGGGCTCATCAGCCCGAGCAGTACACCCGCCAGAGTCGGATGCACCCCCGTCTTCAGCAATCCGTACCAGATGATCGCACCCGGCAGTATATAAAGAGCCATCCGGCTCAGGCCCATACGCTGGAACATCAGCAGCAGCAGAACACCGGCTGAGGCGATGGCGATTCCCGTGTAGTCCAGGCTCGCGGTGTAGAACACTGCGATGATCAGAATGGCCACGATGTCATCGATGATCGCCAAGGCCAGCAACAATACCCTCACGCCTCCGGGGATCGACTTGCCCAGCAAGGCAAGCACTCCGACAGCGAAAGCGATATCCGTTGCAGTCGGCACGGCCCAGCCGTTACTGGCGGCTGTCCCATGGTTGATCGCAATGTAGATCAAGGCCGGAACCACCACGCCACCGAGTGCCGCCCCCATTGGGAGCAATGCCATCTTGAAGCTGGCCAGGGCGCCATCATGGATTTCTTGACGTATCTCCGCACCGACGACCAAAAAGAAGATAGTCATGAGGCCGTCATTGACGAGGAAATGAAGGGACCGCGAGACGCTGGCCTCACCGTAACCAATGGTGATTTGCGTATGCCAAAGGTGTTCGTAGCTCTCGGCAAAAGAACTGTTCGCCCATACTAAGGCAACAATGGCTGCAATCAGCAACGCGATCCCGCTGACAGCTTCGATGTGTGAAAACCGTTCAAACGCTGCAAGTGCTTTTTCTGTAAGCACTTGAGGGCGGGGGATAGAAACAGGCGAGGGCTTATTTTCAGGCACTGGTATTCTCCGCTGGCGGCCCGACCAACGCTTGAGATTAACCTGCCCTGCGCTTCATGCAACAGAGCACCCGCCCCGATGGTATGTAATGTACGGGCCTGGGCGCAAATGTTTTGCCCATCAGGCTTGCCGTCTTATCGATCACACGGGTAAATTTATAGCGTTTTGCCATCGCAGCTTGTGTCCCTGCGGCCAGGCCGATACTGGACGTCGTCATTTCGAGCACCGAGGCCGGCGGTCGGCTGCCTTGCCGGAAAAAACAGCTTTGGCAGAATCGTTGCACAAACACAGCGTCATAGAACGTGAACTCCAAGCATTCCAGAGCGGTGCCGGTGGCAGCGGCTGTCACTGATATCGCGCATTGATGAGCGATCCTGTGCAGGGCTGCACTTTATTGAGGAGGCGCATGGCTGGAGAGGCGGGCTGAGCAAGGCCGGTCGGGGGGATGTCAAACGGACCCGCACGTTCTCCACGTCACGACCTGCTGGTGTGACTGGCACTTATCCGAGGTTGGGCTGTCAGTAACTGGCGCCTGTAGGGACTAGGATCGTCTCTGTTAACAAATAACAGGCCACGTTTAGTGTTTTCTCCAATGCCTTTGGGCAAAACGCTCGCGATGGATTGCGTCTTGGATCGACTATTTCTTATGCGGGCAACATTCTATGGGTTTGCTTCTCGATCCTCGTCACGACATTGATGCCGCTTTATTGAGCTATCGCCGGGTGTTCTGGTCACTGGCGCTGTTCAGTGGTGTGATCAACCTGCTGGTGCTGGTGCCGTCGCTCTACATGATGCAGGTGTACGACCGGGTCCTTACCAGTCGCAACGAAACCACCCTGATGATGCTCACCCTGATCGCGGTGGGACTGTTCATGTTCAGTGCCTTGATCGAATGGGTGCGCGGCGAGGTGATGATTCGTATGAGCGCCGGGCTGGACGAGGCCCTGGGCGAGCGGATTTTCGACGCCGCGTTCGCCCGCAGCCTGCGGGAGCACAACGCCAACCCGGCGCAGGTGCTCACCGATCTGGCGACACTGCGCCAGTTGATCACCGGCCAGGGCCTGATTGCCTTGTTCGATGCACCGTGGTTGCCGATCTTCCTGGTGGTGGCGTTTATTTTCCATCCCTGGTTCGGCCTGCTGACGCTGGTGCTCGCCCTGGTGCTGGTCGGCCTGGCGCTGTGGGGCGAGTTGGCGACACGCACGCGTCTGGGCGAGGCCAATCGGTTGGGCGTGCAGTCTTCGATCTATGTCAACAGCACCTTGCAAAATGCCGAAGTGATTCAGGCCCTCGGCATGCTCGGCCCGTTGCGCCAGCGCTGGAGCTTACTGCAGCAACGCATCATCGCCGCTCAGGCGCATGCCAGCGATCGCAGCGCGCGTATCACGTCGGCCACCCGTTTCGTACGGATCTCGGGGCAGTCGCTGGCCCTGGGTCTGGGGGCATTGCTGGTACTTGAAGGGCAAATATCGGCGGGCATGATGATTGCGATGTCGCTGTTGCTGGGGCGTGCCCTGGCGCCGGTGGAAATCGCTATTGGCTCGTGGAAGCAATTCACCTCTGGACGCCAGAGTTACCAGCGCTTGAGTCAGCTGCTCGATCAGCACCCGCGCGAGCGTCTGCGCATGCCGCTGCCGGCGCCTACCGGCGCGTTGCGTCTGGAGCAGCTGTATGCCGGCCCGCCAGGCACTTTGCAGCCGATTTTGCGCGGCATCAATTTCAGCCTGGCCAAAGGTGAAGTGCTCGCCGTGGTCGGCCCCAGCGCCAGTGGCAAATCAACGCTCGCCCGGACGCTGGTCGGAGTCTGGCCGGCCATGGGCGGTTCAGTGCGTCTGGACGACGCCGAGATCAGTCAATGGTCCCACGACGCGTTGGGGCCGCACCTTGGCTACCTGCCACAGGACATCGAACTGTTCGACGGCAGCGTGGCCGACAACATTGCCCGTTTTGGCGAGCAGGACGCCGACAAGATCATCGCTGCCGGGCGCCATGCCGGCATTCACGAAATGATCCTGAGGTTTCCCAAGGGTTACGACACGCCGCTGGGCCCCGGCGGGCTGGGCCTGTCCGGTGGACAGAAGCAGCGCCTCGGCCTGGCGCGTGCGCTCTACGGGCGCCCGTCGCTGATCGTACTCGATGAGCCCAATTCGAACCTCGATGAAGCAGGTGAGCTGGCACTGGTGCAGGCGATCAGTGCGCTCAAGGCTGCGGGCAGCACCGTGGTGCTGATCACCCATCGGCCGAATGTGCTGGCGGCGGCCGATCACATCCTGGTGCTCAAGGACGGTACTCAACAAGCCTTCGGTCCACGGGACCGGGTGCTCAAGGCATTGATGCCCGCGCCAAAAGCGGTAGTGATCAGAGAGGCCGGAAAAGATGCGTGATGTAACCCCTGCAGGTAATCACGACTCGGTGCTGAGCCTGCGCGACACCACAACGCTGCCCCGCGCCAGTTCCGATGCCGGGGCCGCAGCACGCTATGGTATGGGTTTTCTGATTCTGACGCTCGGCGCTTTTCTGCTGTGGGCTTGCCTGGCGCCGCTCGATCAGGGTGTGGTCGGCAGCGGCACCGTGGTGGTGGCCGGCGAACGCAAGGCGGTGCAGTCGCTCGTCGGCGGGGTGGTGGAGAAACTGTCGGCCAGCGATGGTGATCGCGTCACCCAGGGTCAGTTGATGGTGCAGCTCAATACGGTGCAGGCGCAGTCGCAACTGGACGTCACCCGGGGCAAGTTGCTCAACGATCGCGCCGTTGAAGCGCGGTTAATTGCCGAGCGCCTGGGCTCAGCCGAGATCCAATGGCCGGCGGAACTGACTGAACGCGCCGCCGAGCCGCGCGTCAAGGCCGCGATGGCATTGCAGAGCCAGTTATTTCTGACCCGTCGCGCAGAATTGGGCAGCCGCTTGCAGATCATCGAACACGAAGCCGCCGCATTGCAGCAGCAATTGCAGGGCTACGAAGGCGTCAAGCGCAACTACGATGCGCAGATGCGTTTCCAGCAGCAGGAGCTGGAAGGTCTGCGCGATCTGGCCCGTGAAGGCTACGTCCCGCGCAACAAACTCTTCGAGTCCGAGCGAAATGCCGCCCAACTGGCCGGGCAGATTGCGTCCGGGATCGGCGATGTCGGGCGCACGCGCCAAGCCATCAACGAAAGCCGTCTCAAGGCGTTGCAGGCGCAGCAGGAGTTTCGTCGCGATGCTGAAACCCAGCTCAGCGAGGTCTCTGCCGAGGCCGCGGGTTTCGCCGATCAGATGCTTGCCTTGCAGTTTGAAGTCGACAACGCGGCGATCCGTGCGCCGGTGTCTGGGCAGGTCATGGACGTGAGCATTCATACGGTCGGCGGCGTGGTGCAAGCCGGTCAAACGCTGATGCAGGTGGTGCCGCGGGATGCGCCGATGGCAATCACGGCGCGATTCGAGCCACTGATGGCGAACAAACTGCGCCCGGGTTTGCCGGTGCATGTGCATTTCACGGCGCTGCAACGGGTCGATACGCCGACGGTCACTGGCACGGTGACCACGGTGTCGGCGGACCAGTTGATCGATGAACAGACGAAGCAACCGTACTTTTCCGCCAAGGTCGAAATCCCCGCCGACACCGTCGCCTCGCTGCAGGCTGCCGGGCTGTTGGTGCGTCCGGGCATGCTCGCCGATGTGACCGTGGTGACCGGGGAACGGACCTTGATGAATTACCTGATGAAACCGTTGCGTGAGCGCTTGCTCGCAGCGTTCAAAG
>JALYPE010000135.1 GCA_030856525.1 Pseudomonadota bacterium
CATCTTGTCCATCGCGCCGGGAATATCGCTGACCTTGAAAAGTCGCACGGCAGTAGGCTGTCCGGCCTTATTACTGGCGGGGGTCAGGCTTGAGGCTACTACTGTGTC
Organism: Pseudomonadota bacterium; assembly: GCA_030856525.1. GTDB lineage: Bacteria > Pseudomonadota > Gammaproteobacteria > Pseudomonadales > Pseudomonadaceae > Aquipseudomonas. The sequence goes on from JALYPE010000135.1 coordinate 109, forward strand.
TGCCATATCAACGTCCTATCCTTAAACGCTTGCTGCACCAGAAAGCGATGCTCAGCCGATCAACACTTCGGTTTGCTGCTCGATGAGCAACTCCACAGCCTCGGCCTGAGCGGAAGAAATTTTCCGGGTCTTTCCATCAGCGCCGGTAACCCCGCTGATGATCTTTCCCGAGGCGGTTTTCAACGTGTACGCCACGCCAGCCATTGGCTTGCCGGTATCCTGGCAATTGATCACGAAGTGTTCATCAAATGGCCATTTGATCTCCACCGGCAACGGCGCTACAAACGGCGCCGGCGAATGCGAGTTACCAATAATCACCGTCGATGACCCAGCCGTAACCTTGTTGCCATGCGTACCTTCAGAATCGACGGTAACAGCAGACTTGCCGTTGATTTTTACCGTCGAGGCCAGGCCGCCGACCATCGCACCACCACACGCGGAGGCATCGCCTTCGCGGGCGGCCGCGAGGCCGTCGAAGAACACGTCGCCGGAACCGGCGGCGATCGGATTGGTGCCGTGGCCGGGGAGCGGGCAAGCGGTGGGGTCGGTGACGCGTGCTGCGGGTTTGCCGGACATGCGAATCTCCTTAGTTGACCTTGACCTGACCGCTGCCATCCAGGCGCGCGGCGAAACTGACCTGACGCTTGAAACCATCAACTTCCAGCAAGCCTTCGATGCTGAAGGACAGGCGAAGCTGATCGTGTTCACGCGGCAAGGAAATGACACGCACGTTGCTCAGGCGTGGCTCGTAGGCTTCGATGAATGTTTCGATAGCCAGACGGGCCTGACTCAGGGAGTCGTGCAGGCTCAGACGCATGTCATTGAGATCGGGTAGCCCGTAATCGGACAGCGTTTGCACGCTGCCCGCACGGGTGCTGAGCATCTTGGCCAGATGGGCAGCCACAGACGCCATGGCAGAAGCCTCACGGCTCCAGCCGACGCGTTTTTGCGCGTCGCCACCCAGGCGTTCGAAAAGGCTGCCGTATCCAGTCATGAGTTAGCTCCGCTTACTCTTTGTCCAGCTTGCCAACCAGCGACAGGGTGAAATCGGCACCCATGTACTTGAAGTGCGGGCGCACGTTCAGGCTGACGCGATACCAGCCAGGCTCGCCTTCGACATCGCTGACGATGATCTGGGCAGCGCGCAGCGGACGACGGCCACGCACTTCGGCGCTCGGGTTTTCCTGATCGGCGACGTAATGACGGATCCACTTGTTGAGTTCCAGCTCGAGGTCGGTACGTTCTTTCCACGAACCGAGTTGCTCGCGCTGCAGCACTTTCAGGTAGTGAGCGAGGCGGTTGACGATCATCATGTACGGCAGTTGGGTGCCGAGCTTGTAGTTCAGCTCTGCAGCCTTGCCTTCTGCGCTGATGCCGAAGAACTTCGGCTTCTGCACCGAGCTCGCGGAGAAGAACGCCGCGTTGTCGGAGCCTTTGCGCATGGTCAGGGAGATGAAGCCTTCCTCGGCCAGTTCGTATTCACGACGGTCGGAAACCAGTACTTCCGTAGGAATCTTGGTTTCGATTTCGCCCATGCTTTCGAAATGGTGCAACGGCAGGTCTTCAACTGCACCACCGCTCTGCGGGCCGATGATGTTCGGGCACCAGCGGAATTTGGCGAAGCTGTCGGTCAGCTTGGTGCCGAACGCATAGGCAGTGTTGCCCCACAGGTAGTGCTCGTGGCTGTTGGCAACGGTTTCCTTGTACACGAAAGATTTGACCGGGTTTTCTTCCGGATCGTACGGGTTACGCAGCAGGAAACGCGGCACGGTCAGGCCAACGTAGCGGGAGTCTTCCGACTCGCGGAAGCTCTGCCATTTGGCGAACTGCGGGCCATCGAAATGATCTTTCAGATCCTTGAGGTCCGGCAAACCGGTGAAGCTTTCCAGACCGAAGAATTTCGGACCGGCCGCAGCAATGAACGGCGCGTGAGACATGCAGGCAACGCTGGACACATACTGCATCAGTTTCACGTCCGGCGAGCTAGGGGACATGTAGTAGTTGGCAATGATCGCGCCGACTGGCTGACCACCGAACTGACCGTACTCAGCGGTGTAGATGTGCTTGTACAGGCCAGCCTGCATCACTTCCGGCGAATCTTCGAAATCGTCAAGCAGGTCTTCTTTGGAGACGTTGAGGATTTCGATTTTGATGTTTTCGCGGAAGTTGGTGCGGTCGACCAACAACTGCAGGCCACGCCACGACGATTCCAGGGACTGGAAATCAGGGTGGTGCAGAATTTCATCCATCTGACGGCTGAGCTTGGCATCAATCTCGGCGATCATGCGGTCAACCATGGCTTTTTTGACCGGCTCACCGCTGTTCTGCGGCTTGAGCAGCTCTTCGATGAAGGCCGACACACCGCGCTTGGCGATGTCGTAGGCTTCGTCATCCGGCGTCAGACGGGTCTCGGCGATGATGCTGTCGAGAATGCTGTATTCGCCGTTCTCGGTACTCTTTTGCTGCGCTGCACTCTTGCTCATAGCGATGGCTTCCTTGGCTGATGGGGACTCAGGCGTCCTGGGTTGCGACGTTCAGGCCCAGTTCACCCAGTACGCGACCGCGGGATTCGTCGTCGGCGAGCACGCCTTCGATGGCTTTGCGGAACGCAGGGGCATTACCGAGCGGGCCTTTGAGGGCGACCAGCGCATCGCGCAGTTCCATCAGTTTTTTCAGCTCGGGCACCTGATCGACCAGCGAGGCCGGGTTGAAGTCCTTCATCGAGTTGACGCGCAACTGAACGCCCAGCTCTTCAGTGCTGCCCTCTTCCTGCAGACGGTTCGGCACGCTCAGGGTCAGGCTCAGCTCTTGCTTTGCCAACACTTCGTCGAAGGTGGTCTTGTCGATGCTGATCGGCTTGCGATCTTCGACTTTGCGTTCGTCCTTGCGGTGGGTGTAATCACCGATTGCCAGTAGTTTCAACGGCAGTTCGATCTCTTCCTGGGCACCACCGGTGGCAGGTTTGAACGTGACGTTGATGCGTTCCTTGGGGGCTACCGAGCCTTCTTTGGCCATGGCTTTTCTCCTTGCGGTTGTGGCCCGGGGGCCTATTCGAGTACCACTTCGAGATCGAGGTGGCACAGCCTGCGATAAATCTCTTCCTTGCGTTCACGGACGGCATGGTTCTGCGGCAACAACTCGCAGCAGTTATGCAGTAGATGCAGCACTTCCAGCGCAAGATCGGGCTCCCAGGCGTTCAGGCCTGAGTCCTGTAATGTTTGGTCGAGGGTCTCCAGTTGAGTTCTGGCCAGTTCGTATTTCTTGGCCATGAAGCACAGCCGTGCGAGGGCGAACTGCCAGAAAAAGCGCACGCGCCCGCCATGAGCACTTTGCAGGCCTTGCTTGAGAATCTGCACGGCGGCCTTGAGGCCATCCTTGCGCAGAATCGGCAAGACCTCTTCGAGGGCGAGCTCCCAGGCCGGCTGGGTATCGGCGACTTCGGTTTTGCGCGGCGCGCTGGCCGTCTGCAGATGCGGCATGACGTTGGCACTGATCCAGGCGCGGGTGGCCGGATCAGCAAACGGGGCACCGTCGTGAAAGCGCAGTTCGATGATGCCGGGCAGGCGTTGAATCAAAAGCGCGAAGTGGATTTCCACTTCGCGCATTGCCAGCTCGGCGTTGAGCCCCTGCAGGCACTCCCAGACCATTCGTTGGCCGTCGAACCAGAACGGCGCCTTCGCCAGGCTCGCCTCCAGTTCCACCAACAGGTCTGCATATTTGCCCTGATCGTAACGTTCCTGATAGACCTTGAGCTTGTCGACCGGCAAGCCGCGCAACACGGTGATTTGCTCGGCGTTGCGCTCGGGAACGGCATCGATGGGCAACCACAGCAGCGTGCGATTGAGGCGCAGAGCACGCAGGTCGGTGGCTTTCTGTTTGAGCCACCAGGCACACAGCGGGCGCGCGTTTTCCTGCTGAGCGCGCAGGGCCTTGTGAGCTTCTTTTTCGTTGTCGATCGGTGCGCCGGGGGTGAACAGTTGCGTGGCGGCTTGCTTGACCTGAGCCACCGCTGCGCCGACCACTCCGGGCTCCGGCAGGTTGTCGGCAGCGCGCTGAACCATGCTTTTCAGACGGCGGGAAAGCGGCAGCAGCAAGGGCGCATCGTCGCCCAAATGCTCGGTACACGCCGCGTCCAGGCCTTCCAGATGTTCCACCAGACGGCGGAACAACGGCAGCTGCTCTTTTATCGCGATGTTTTCGGTCAGCACCTGCTCCAGACGCGGCACCAGCCAACTAACCGAGGCGGCGCGGGTTCTGGCTTTGGCTGGATGAAGCTCGGGCCAATGGTGTTCGCAAAGGTGGTGCAGCAATCCAAGACCGGCGAGCAAGCCCTGGAAGGATTCACGCTGATACAACGCCCAGGTCAGCCAGGCGCCAACCCGCAAATCCTTGGACTGGGTGCGCAGCAGTTTTTCGCTGTTTTCACGGATTTTCAGCCAGTCAATCTGACCGCTCTCGTGCATCGACGAGGCTTTGCTCAGCTCGCTTTCCAACGCTTCGTATTCGCTCGAAAAGCGAACATCCTCGCCCGCAAAATTCTCTTGAGAAACAGAGGCTTTAGCGAGTTCAAGGTAATGCGCGGAAAGTTTGCTTGAGTAGGACATCCCTGGCCTTTAGTTTGGATTACAGTCTTACGCCAAGTGGAATTACAGAGGGCGCGAAGACCGCATCAAGAGCTGCGAAAAGTCTCATCCAATTGAGATCGTGCTCTTACAAGTGCGCGCATCGTACTCACGATGATGGCCACTAGCAAGCATCCAATTGCATAACAAGACGAAAAGTAATGATGTTTGTAAGGGATTCCCCTATTGCCGCAGGGGAAACCCTGAGCGCTACTCCCGCTCCGTCAGCCTGACCGAATCCCCCTCTGAAACCCTTGATCCAGAGCGGTTGAGCCCGCCAACACAGATGATTTAGATTTCCAGGCACCTGAAAACGTGGGAGAGCATGACAAACTCGAAACAAAAAAGAAGTAGGACCGTTCCGAAAATTTTGTCTTCCGGGAATAAATTTTAAGTGGCACCTGGCAGATGCTGAATGCCATTAATTCGATATCACTGAGCCAATCATCACGCTTGATCACAAAGTCCGTTGCAGACCTCGTTAGTTGAAACCCGGAAAGTTTCTGCACCAACTCCTACAGCACTTTCCTACTTTCGGTTAGAAACTTCCAGTATCAGAAGACTCCGACAAAAGCAGGCGATCTTTCGCACATCAATATATTTCAGGCCTTGATAACTTCCGTCGAAATTCAGCACGCGTGGCTGATCAAGGACGATCGACATCACGCTTAAATCCACGTTGCTTAAGGACAAGCGTAATGTTCAACCCTGAAGCCCCAGCGCTTTTCACTCTGCACATCCCTGACATTCGACACGACTTCAAAGTGCTGACGTTCGATGGCTCCGAAGCCATCAGCTCGCTCTACTCCATCCGCATCGAAGTGGTCAGCGAGCACGCGGATTTTGATCTGGAACGCCTCCTCGGTCAGCCGGCATTTCTGCAGTTCGGTCGTGATCAGGAAGGTATTCACGGCCGCATCGAAGACGTGCTGGCAGGAGAACCGGGCAAGCGTCTGACCCACTACCACCTGACCCTTGTTCCAGCACTGCACTATTTGCAGTTCAGTCACGATCAGCGGATTTTCCAGAATCTGAATGTGCCGCAGATCGTCACTCAGGTGCTGCACAAACATGGCATTCATTCAGATGTGTTCACGTTCCATGTCAGCACGAGCGCCAAGCGCGAATATTGCACTCAATACGGGGAAAGCGACCTGGAGTTCATTCAGCGTCTGTGCGCTGAAGACGGGATCGCCTGGCACCATCAGCATTCTCCCGAAATGCATTTGCTGGTATTTACCGACGACCCGGTGTTTTTCCCCACGCTGGCGCCGACGCCTTATCAGCAAGACACTGGCCTGGTCCCGGACCATCCCGTCATCAACCAATTCGCCATGAGGTTCAGCACTCGTCCCAGTACCGTCACACGCCGCAACTATGACTTCAAACGACCGAGTGCGTTGCTGCAGAGCAGCTTCACCGCCGAGTTCACTCCCGCGCTGGAAGACTATCGTTATCCGCTCTGGATGGAGACCGAAAAGCACGGCAAGCACCTCGCGCGGCTAGCGCTGGAACGCCACCGTCGCGACTATCAATTGGTCCACGGTAAAGGCGATCAGCCGACACTGCGCAGCGGTTACCTGTTCGACCTGATCGAACACCCGCGCGCTGCCTGCAATGACCAGTGGCTGCTGATCAGCGTTCACCACGAAGGGAAGCAGCCGCAATCGCTTGAAGAAGCCTTGATCACTGACGAGTCTTCTGGTGATGGCTTCACCCAAGGCTACCGCAACAGTTTCAGCGCAATTGCGTCGTACGTGCCCTATCGCCCGCCGTTTCCTGAGAGCAAACCCAAACTGGTCTGCCAGACCGCGCGCGTCACCGGACCACCCGGCGAAGAAATTTTTTGCGATGAATTCGGCAGGGTCCGCGTTGAATTCCCATGGGACCGCGCAGAACTCAACAGTGAAAAAAGCAGTGCTGGTTACGGGTCGGGACCAGTTTGGCAGGCGAAGGGTTTGGTTCGGTGAGCACCCCGCGCGTCGGCATGGAAGTGATCGTGACATTTGATGAAGGTGATCCGGACAAACCGTTGATTACGGGTTGTGTACCCAACAAGGTCAACACTGTCGCTCACCCGTTACCCGAAAACAAAACCAAAACAGTACTGCGTAGCCAGAGCTCGCCGCGCAATGGCGGCTACAACGAGGTCTCGATCGAGGACCGCGCCGGGCGAGAGAAAATTTACCTGCGTGCGCAACGTGACATCGAGCAACTGATCCTCAACGACAGCCACAGCCTGATCAGCAACGACCGCTTCGAGCAGGTTGACCGCAACAGTTCGAGCCTGATTATGGGCGAGGAACTCCACACCACCCAAGGCGCACGCAGCACGGTGATCGACGCGGATGAGCTGATCACTGTCAGCGGCAACTGCAGCACGATGTCCGCCGGATCGACAGTGATTCAGGCCGGCCAGCAAGTCCA
>JALYPE010000142.1 GCA_030856525.1 Pseudomonadota bacterium
GCTCAGCGGTGTGCTGCTGGCTGGACACTGGGTGAGTTTTTTCATCGCAGTGAAAGTCGCGGGCGTAGCGATTGCGACCTTGGGGTTTGCCAGTTTCCCGGCGTTTACCGTGATACTCGAAGGGCTGATCTTTCGTGAGCGGATTCGCGCCAATGAGATTCTGCTGGTGGTGCTCGTCAGCATTGGCCTGGTGCTGGTCACGCCGGATTTCGATCTCGCAAGCGGTGCGACCACCGGGCTGCTGTGGGCCGTCGGGTCAGGTCTGTTGTTTGCCTTGCTGTCACTGACCAATCGCGCCAGCTCCGGGCGAATTCCACCGGTGCAGGCTGCGCTGTGCCAGAACGTGGTGGTTGCGTTGTGCCTGCTGCCGGTCGCAGCGCCGCAACTGGTTGAAGTACGCCCTATCGACTGGCTGTGGATCGGCCTGCTCGGCGTGTTCTGCACCGGGGTTGCGCACAGTCTGTTCGTCGCCAGCCTCGCCGTTATCAAAGCGCGGACCGCTGCCGTGGTGTTCGCCATGGAGCCGGTTTACGGCATCACCCTGGCCTGGCTGCTGTTCAATGAAACCCCGACATTGCGCATGCTGGTCGGCGGCGCGCTGATCATTGTTGCGATCGTTGTGTCGAGCCGGCTATCGGGCAGCACTGGCAAGAAAACCGTTACGGCCGAGGCGGCCTCTCACTGACTGCGGTCGTTATGCCCGAGGTCACGGTCCGGATCGATCTGATCGCGGACCCGCTGCTTGAGCACCTTGGCCTCCGGGAAGCCACCTTCGGCCTTACGCTCCCAGATCTGCACGTCGTCGCAGAAGATATGGAACACCCCGCCGGTGCCGGGCACGAGCGACACTTTGCCGAGGTCATCGCCGAAGGTGCTGAGCAGTTCCTGAGCCAGCCACGCCGCACGCAACAGCCATTGGCACTGCGTGCAGTAGGTGATGACGATTTCCGGTTTATGCGCGGCCATGCCGGGCTCCTGGTCTGTGAACGCAGGCATGATAAAGGGTCACCGGATGCCGGCCAACAGCGTCCGGGCTGTCTGCTTGAGGGGTTCGTCGCCGTCCTCGAGCAACTCGTTGAGCAACTCGATCGCACTATCGAGATCGCCGTCATCGATACAGGTCTGGGCTTGCTCAAGCTTGTCGGCATGAGCAGGTACGGCGGGCTCCAGTTCGATGGATTCGGTACCTAGAGGTTCCAGCTCGAATGACTGCAGCGGGTCGCTGAATTCGTCAAGGAAAGCGTCATCCAGTGACTCGGCATCGGGCTCGGCCACCCACTCCAGTTCCGCCTCGTCCAGCGTTGGTTCGTCAGACATGTCGAACTCAACGGGCATTACTTGCAGGTTTGACGAGAAAACCGACTCGTCCGGCCTTGCGGGTTGACTGGCGGACGAGGTTTCATCGAATGGACTGATCAAGTCCCAGTTCGAATCCATGGACAGGTCGTCAAGGTTCAACTGAAACTCGTCTGGCGGTGCGTCGGCGGGTTGCAACGGCGCGACGATGGGCGCGATCGTCGTGGCGATAATGGGCACCGCCGGTATTACAGGAGTCGGCGCATTGGTCATCTTTGGGTAGCGCTCGCGAATCTCCTGAAGTTGATGTGGGTCAAAACCGCTATCGATCAGGCTTTGTTCCTGAGCATCGTAGGCCGGCACATCGCCCTGTTTGCCCAATACCTCAAGCAACCGCAACGCCAGGTCCGTGCGTTGCGGCTCTTTGACCAGCGCTTCCCGCAGCAACGCCGATGCTTCGGAGAACCGGCCATAGGCGATGTAGATGCCGACGCCTTCCAGCACATCGCCCGAGGGCGTCTCTTCGTGATGCAGAGGAGCGTGTTTGAGCGCGGAAGCCTGTGCGGCCGGCTCGTCCTCCCGATCAAGGACCGGTTCAAGTTGCTCTGCCAGGACTACGCTGTGTAGTGGCGACGCCTCAACCTGTTGCCTGCGGCGGCGAATCAAAAACCCCAGCAACAGCAAACTCACCAGTGCCAACAAGCCGATGATCATGGGCCAGTCTGCGGGCTCTGATTCTTCAACGACAGTCGGGGCTGGAGCGGAGGACACGGGCGCGGCCGGCACCGCTACAGGCGGCGCCTGTTGTACTTCGGCCAGTCGGGTTTGCAGCTCGACGATCTGCTTTTTCTGGCCGGCAATCTGCTCATCCTGTGCCAGAAGCTTCGCATTCAGCTCGTCGAGGTTTTTTTGCAGCTGCTGGTTCTGCAGGACGCTGGCGGCCAATTGCTCGGCGCCAGGGTCGATCACCGGCGGCGCAGGTTGTTGCGCGCCAGTTTTCGCAGCAGGTTTTTTTGCCGATGCAGGTGGCACAGCGGCAGGCGTGACCTTCGGGAAAGGCGAGTTCGGCGCACTGGCATCCGGCTCGTCCGCAGCAGGGACGATACCGGGAGCACCCGGAGGATCAATCAACACTGTGTATTCCCGTAGCAGCCGACCATTGGGCTGATTGAGCTGCACGAGAAAATTCAGAAAGGGTTCGTTGACCGGTTTGCCGGAGCTGACTCTGATCACGGCGCGATTGCCGCGCAAAATCGGAGTGAATTTCAGGTCATTGAGAAAAAATACTCGCTCGACCCCGGCGCGCCCGAACTCCTCCGCGGTGGCCAGGCTGACAGACAGATCGCCCTCCTCCAGGCCTGCGGCATCCACCAGAGCAATGTCAGCGCGCAGCGGCTGATTCAACGCCGAATGTATGGTGAGCTCACCAAGACCCAATGCGGATGCCGCGACCGAATAAGTGACGAGCCCACCTGCCAGCAACCATCGGGTGCAACACCGCATTACTACGTGCCAACTTTCGAGCATGAGCATCCCTTAAATAACCGCGACCGAGCTGTAGGCGCTCGCACATCGGTACAAATACGTTCTACTTGCCAGTTCTTTATAGCCTGCTGAATGGCGTATCTCAAAAAGCCGATGCGATGTTATGCCTCAAGACTTTTCGAGATTGGCCAGAATCAGCCCATGAACGCGCATGCACACTTTCAGATCCGCCTCATCAACGCCTTCAAACAATTCATGTCGGAGTTGCGTGGCAATGGTTTCAATTTGTTCAATCAATGGGCGGGCCGGTGCACAAAGGACGATTTTCTTGGCCCGACGATCTTCCACCACCGACTGACGCTGCACCAGACCCTGACCTTCCAGGCTGTCGAGCAACCGGGCCAGCGTCGGTCCTTCCACGCCAACGCTTTGCGCCAGCTCACGCTGGGTCGGTGCATCGTCGAATCGTGCCAGGTGAAGCAGCACCAGCCAGCGCGCCTGGGAGAGGCCAAGACCGGCCAGACGGCGGTCGAGTTCGGCGCGCCATCCGCGCGACATATGGGCCAGTTGCATGCCAAAACGGTGTTGATCGGTCAGCGGCATAAAACACTCATGATCAGACTGAAATAGAAAATACTAATTATTAGTCAGCTAAGCATGACCTTTGGCTTGAGGCAAGGCTCGCTCTGTACTGAATCGTTACATCAGCCAAAGCGTGCGCAAATACCTGATTCACATCTCAAATTCCGATTGCAGCGCAGCGCGGACGCAATACAGAACGCCTTCCGGCACTCGCCCGGCGAACAATGCAGCGATCTCTGCCACGGGCGGCAATTCGCCTTCACCGTCGAGGAACGCATCCTGAACTTCACCCATCAAGTCTTCGGGCAGATCCAGCGCCTGATCCAACGAAAGCTGCTGTTTGCCAATGGCTTCGGCGAGCATGGTGTAGACGTTCTTCTCCGAGCACTGCAACTGGCCGGCAATCTGCAACGGTGTCATCCCGGCGCGGGCAAGGGTGATCAGCTCGTGCCGCACGTCGGCCACCACTTTTGGCGCCTCGGCCTGGCCACCGAGCACCTCGAGGAATGCTTCGCCGTAACGCTCGAGTTTGCGCGCACCGACGCCGCCGACCGTGCCCATCTCTGCCAGCGAGGTTGGCTGGCTGCGGAGCATTTCCAGCAGGGTCGAATCGGGAAAAATGACATACGGTGGCACGCCGTGCTCTTCGGCCAGTTTGCGCCGCAACGCACGCAAGGCTTCCCATTGTTCGCGCTCTTCGCCGCGGACCAGTTGGCTTGCCTGACTCTTGCTGCTTTTCGCCGTGGTTTGCGGCTTGAGGTCGCGGCGTAATTCCAGGGTCACTTCACCCTTGAGCAGTGGCCGGCACTTGTCACTCAAACGCAAACCGCCATAGCCTTCGAGGTCAATGTCGGCGAGGCCACGCGCAACCAGCTGGCGGAACAGCGAGCGCCATTCGCTTTCGCCCATCGATTTGCCGACGCCGAACACCGACAGATGCTGATGGCCGAAGCTGCGCACTTTCTCATTGTCCTTGCCCAGCAACACATCGACCAGATGACCGACGCCGTAGCGCTGGCCAGTTCGGTAGATCGCCGAGAGAGCCTGACGCGCGGGCTCGGTGGCATCCCAGGTTTGCACGCCATCGACGCAGTTGTCGCAATGGCCGCACGGTTCAGGCATGTCTTCGTCGAAATAGGCCAGCAGGGTCTGGCGCCGGCAGCGGGTTTCTTCGCACAGCGAGAGCATCGCGTCGAGCTTGTGATGCTCCAGCCGCTTGTGGCGTTCGTCACCTTCAGAGTTTTGCAGCATCTGCTTGAGCATCACTACGTCTTGCAGGCCGTACGCCATCCAGGCATCCGCCGGCAGACCGTCACGGCCACCGCGACCGGTTTCCTGATAATAAGCTTCAAGAGATTTCGGCAGGTCCAGGTGCGCGACAAAACGCACGTTGGGTTTGTCGATGCCCATGCCGAAAGCCACGGTGGCCACCATGATCAAGCCTTCTTCGTTGAGAAAGCGTTTCTGGTGATGGGAGCGTGTTTCGTTGGGCAGGCCTGCGTGGTACGGCAGCGCCGGGAAACCTTGCTCGCTGAGGAATACCGCGACCTCGTCGACTTTTTTGCGCGACAGGCAGTAGACGATGCCGGCATCGCTGCGGCGCTCGGCGAGGAACGCGAGCAACTGCTTGCGAGGCTGCTCCTTGGGCACGATGCGATAAAAAATGTTGGGGCGGTCAAAACTCGACAGAAAGCGCTCGGCGTTCTGCAAGTGCAGGCGGTCGACGATTTCTTCTCGCGTGCGTTTATCGGCCGTGGCGGTCAGGGCGATGCGCGGAACGTTAGGGAACAACTCCGCCAACTGGCCAAGTTGCAGGTATTCGCGGCGGAAATCGTGACCCCATTGCGACACGCAATGCGCTTCGTCGATCGCGAACAGGGCGATCTCAAGACTTTGCAAAAACGCCAGCATGCGTGGCTGGACCAGACGTTCGGGCGCGAGGTACAGCATCTTCACTTCGCCGCGCTTGATCCGCGCGGCCAGATCGCGTTGCTGCTCGGCGCTCAGCGTGGAGTTCAGGGCTGCGGCTGCGACGCCCAGTTCTTCGAGGGTCGCGACCTGATCGTCCATCAACGCGATCAGTGGCGAGACCACCACCGCCAGGCCTTCGCGCAGCAGCGCCGGCACCTGGAAGCACAAGGATTTTCCGCCACCGGTAGGCATCAGCACCAGGGCGTCGCCGCCACTGGCTACGCGCTCAATGATCGCACCCTGCCGGCCACGGAAACTGTCGTAGCCGAAGATGTCCTTGAGAACGCGTTGAGCCTGTTCGAGCATAAAAACTCCAAAAATCACCGAAACATCCCTGCAAGGCTGGTTCACAAACACGCGGGCTGCACTGACAAATAGTAAGTGCACGTTGCATGACGCTGCACATCTCAGCCGCGACGCCGGCAGGGCATTCACAAAACGCGGGAGTATACCCGAGGGCTGTCTGGCAGAGGGTGCCGCTGAGAAGACCGGCAAGCAGGCAATGCC
>JALYPE010000163.1 GCA_030856525.1 Pseudomonadota bacterium
TGTCGCAAGTATAACGGGCCGTGCAGCCTCTACTTTTAATCATGCAGGGCACACGTTTGCGCCCCGACGATCCAATCCATTTAACTGACCGACGCCGCTGTAAGACAAAGTCGATCGACGAGAATTCAGCGTGTTGCAACAAAAGCTCAGGCAAGAGGCCCGTTCAATAAAGGGACGAATCGCACAGAGCCAAGCACTCGCCGGGAGAACCCATGCTCTTCACGGATGATCAGCATCAGTTGCTGAACCTCACCGGCCCCTACCGGTATCACCAGACGCCCGCCTGGCGCCAGTTGATCGAGCAATGCCTGAGGCACATCGGTCGCCACAGCAGTCACGATAATGCCGTTATAAGGCGCCAGCGCCGGCCAACCTTCCCAGCCATCTCCCCAACGAAACACCACGTTGCGCAGGTTCAAATTGATCAATCGTTCCTTGGCACGGTCCTGCAGGACCTTGATGCGCTCGACCGAAAACACTCGCTCCACCAGTTGCGACAGGATCGCGGTCTGGTAACCGGAACCGGTGCCGATTTCCATCACCTTGTCCAGCGGCCCCGCCTCCAGTAGCAGCTCACTCATGCGGGCGACCATGTAGGGCTGGGAAATTGTCTGGTTGTTGCCGATCGGCAGCGCCGTATCTTCGTAAGCACGATGGGCCAGCGCCTCGTCGACGAACAGATGACGCGGCGTCCGGCGGATCACTTCCAGCACCTTGGCGTTGGAAATACCTTCCTCGTACAACCGCTGTATCAGTCGTTCACGAGTTCTTTGAGAAGTCATTCCGATGCCGCGATGCAGCATGTGGTCTTGTTCACGGGCCATTATCGAAGTCCCTCCAGCCAGCCATCGAGACTTCTGAAAGCATCATTGAAGGTGCGGTCCAGCTGCAATGGCGTGATTGACACATACCCCTGCATCACTGCATGGAAATCGGTGCCCGGGCCGCCGTCTTCGGCGTCACCTGCAGCGGCGATCCAGTAGCCGGATTTGCCGCGAGGGTCGACCACCTTCATCGGTGCCGCCGCACGGGCGCGATGACCCAGGCGGGTCAGCTGGATCCCGCGGATATGGTCCAGCGGCAAATTGGGAATGTTCACGTTCAGCACCGTACGCGGTGGCAGATCGAGCTCGGCGTGAGCCTCCACGAGTTTGCGCGCAAAATGGGCGGCCGTGGAGAGGTTGTCGACCTGCCGCGAGACCAGCGAAAAAGCAAACGAGGGACGATCGAGAAAACGCCCTTCGAGCGCCGCTGCCACGGTACCGGAATAGAGCACGTCGTCGCCCAGGTTGGCGCCCAGGTTAATCCCGGAAACCACCATGTCCGGCACCACTTCCAGCAGGCCGTTTAGCCCCAGGTGCACGCAATCGGTCGGCGTGCCGTTGAGGCTGATGAAGCCGTTGGCAAGGATTTGCGGGTGCAACGGACGGTCGAGCGTCAGCGAACTGCTGGCGCCACTTTTGTCCTGGTCCGGGGCGATAACCACGCACTCGGTGTAATCCGCCAGCGCAGCATGAAGCGCGGCAAGACCGGGTGCGGCTACCCCATCGTCGTTAGAAATCAGAATACGCATGGGCTGTCCGTCTGCCCCACCGGCACCAGATCGACTAGTTCGCGCACCAGTACGGTGGCGAAGCATCCGGCCGGCAGGACGAATTCCAGTTGCAGAATGTCAGGCTCGGGATAATGCCACGTCAACCCGGCAATGGGCAGTCGCAGGATGCGACGTTCGTGGCTCATACCGGCGTTGATCAACCAATCGCGAAGGTCTGCTTCGCGCGCGGCGATCGCCTGCTCCAGTTCATGGACAGCGCCCGTGGCCGGCGAGTCACCTTCGCCCCACTGCGGGCCGGTCGGGTGCAGGTCGAGAATCGCCAGGCGCGGGTCACTGCACTCGGCCTCACCGGCCGGAAAAAAACTGCGGCTGTCGGTGAAGGCCAGCAAGTCGCCGACTTGAGCACGCTGCCAGGTGCCATCGGCAACCCGTGCGGCCAACACTTGGTTGAACAGGAAACTGCGCGCCGTGGATAGCAAACGCGAGCGCACATTGCGCTGCTCCGGCAACGCCTTGCGGGCCGCCCAGGCACGGGCATCGACGACATTACCGCCGTCAAAGCCAAAACGTTGAGCGCCGAAATAATTGGGAATACCTTGTTTAGCGATCAACTGCAGACGTTCTTCGATGGCTGCTTTGTCGCCGGCAAATTGCGTCAGACGCAAGGTGAAGCCATTGGCAGAATGAGCGCCGCGTTGCAATTTTCGCCTGTGCCGAGCGGTCTTGAGAATTTTCAGCGTTTCGTTTTCCGCTGCCGACAGATCCGGATCAGCCTTGCCCGGCAATTGCACACTGAACCACTGACGCGTGAGTGCCTGGCGATCTTTGAGGCCGGCATAGCTGACCGTGCGCAACGGCACGCCCGCCGCCTTGGCAATACGCCGGGCCGCTTCTTCGGTGTTCAGACCGCGTTTTTCCACCCAGATCCACAGGTGCTCGCCATCGCCGCTGAGGGGAATATCGAGTACCTCGTCGACCTGAAAATCTTCTGCGGTCGCCTTCA
Organism: Pseudomonadota bacterium; assembly: GCA_030856525.1. GTDB lineage: Bacteria > Pseudomonadota > Gammaproteobacteria > Pseudomonadales > Pseudomonadaceae > Aquipseudomonas. Next base: position 2,559 of record JALYPE010000163.1, read on the forward strand.
ATACCGCGGTGCCGAGCGCCTCACCGTATGCGCGCGGGCCGAGCAGTTGTGCCTCATTCATGCGCGCAGCAACAAAGCAACGGAGTGCACGGCAATGCCTTCTTCGCGACCGACAAAACCAAGCTTTTCGGTGGTGGTAGCTTTAACGTTCACTTGATCCAACTCAACTTGGAGATCCGCGGCAATCAGCGCGCGCATCGATTCGATATGCGGGGCCATTTTTGGCGCCTGGGCGACGATGGTGTTGTCAACGTTGCCGATTTTCCAGCCTTTGGCGTGGATCAGCGCAACAACATGCCGTAACAGTAAGCGGCTGTCGGCACCCTTGAATGTCGGGTCGGTGTCCGGGAAATGTTTGCCGATATCACCCAACGCGGCCGCGCCAAGCAAAGCATCGCTCAAGGCGTGCAGCAGGACGTCACCGTCGGAGTGAGCGAGCAGCCCGAAGCCGTGTGCGATGCGCACACCGCCCAGAGTAATGAAATCGCCTTCAGCGAAACGGTGCACATCATAGCCGTGGCCAATACGCATAAAAAACGCCCCGATTTTTGTCAGGGCGTGATTCTACCTGCTTTGGCGAGTATTAGGCGTTTAGAGCACGCCCGTGATGCTGCAAGTGGTCGTCGATGAAACTGGCGATGAAGAAATAACTGTGATCGTAGCCGGGTTGCAGGCGCAACGTCAGCGGGTGACCGGCCTGTTTCGCCGCTTGCTGCAAGGCTTCGGGTTTGAGCTGGGTAGCAAGGAAATCATCGCGATCACCCTGGTCGACCAGCAGGGGCAGTTTCTCGTCAGCTTCGGCGATCAATGCGCAGGCATCCCATTCGCGCCACTTGGAACGGTCTTCGCCCAGATAACGGGAAAACGCCTTCTGGCCCCACGGGCAATCCATCGGATTGTTGATCGGCGAGAACGCCGACACCGACTGATAACGCCCCGGATTGCGCAACGCACAGACCAGCGCGCCGTGGCCGCCCATGGAGTGACCGCTGATGCCACGCTTGGTGGATGCCGGGAAATGGGTTTCGACCAATGCCGGCAATTCCTGCACGACATAGTCATGCATCCGATAGTGACGCGACCACGGTTCCTGCGTGGCATTCAGATAGAAACCTGCGCCGAGTCCAAAGTCCCAGGCGCCCTGCGGATCATCCGGCACGTCGGGACCGCGAGGGCTGGTGTCCGGTGCAACGATGATCAACCCGAGCTCGGCGGCCATGCGCATCGCGCCAGCCTTGTGCATGAAGTTTTCGTCGGTGCAGGTCAGGCCGGACAACCAGTACAACACCGGCAATTTACCGCCCTGCTCTGCTTGCGGCGGCAGGTACACGGCAAACACCATGTCGCAGCCGAGCACGTCGGAACGATGCTTGTAACGTTTGTGCCAGCCGCCGAAGCTTTTCTGGCAGGAGATATTTTCCAGGCTCATGACCGACCTCAGAAATGAATGACGGAACGGATGCTCTTGCCTTCGTGCATCAGGTCGAACGCCTTGTTGATATCTTCCAGACCCATGGTGTGGGTGATGAAGGTATCGAGCGGGATTTCACCGCTTTCGGCCATGTCGACGTAGCTCGGCAACTCGGTGCGACCACGCACGCCGCCGAACGCCGAACCACGCCAGACGCGCCCGGTGACCAACTGGAATGGGCGGGTGGCGATTTCCTGACCGGCACCGGCCACGCCGATGATCACCGATTCGCCCCAACCTTTGTGGCAGCACTCAAGTGCAGCGCGCATCAACTGGACATTACCGATGCATTCGAAAGAAAAATCGACGCCGCCATCGGTCATGTCGACGATGACGTCCTGGATCGGACGATCGAATTCTTTCGGGTTAACACAGTCGGTTGCACCCAACTGCTTGGCAATCTCGAATTTGGCCGGGTTGATGTCGACGGCGATGATCCGTGCAGCCTTGGCTTTGACTGCGCCGATCACTGCCGACAGACCGATGCCGCCGAGGCCGAAAATGGCCACGGTATTACCTGGTTTCACCTTGGCGGTATTGAGCACAGCGCCGATGCCGGTGGTGACACCGCAGCCCAGCAGGCAGACTTTTTCCAGTGGCGCTTCTTTCTGAATTTTGGCGACGGAAATTTCCGGCAGCACGGTGTACTCGGAGAACGTTGAGGTTCCCATGTAGTGGAAAATCGGCTGCCCCTTGTAGGAAAAGCGCGTGGTGCCGTCTGGCATCAAGCCTTTGCCCTGAGTCGAACGAATGGCCTGGCACAGGTTGGTCTTGCCCGACAGGCAGAATTTGCACTGACGGCATTCCGGCGTGTATAGCGGGATCACATGATCGCCGACGGCAACCGAGGTCACACCTTCGCCAATCGCCTCAACCACCGCGCCACCTTCGTGACCGAGAATCGACGGGAAGATGCCTTCCGAGTCCTTGCCTTCGAGCGTGTAGGCGTCTGTGTGGCAGACGCCGGTCGCCATGATCTCGACCAGCACCTCGCCTGCGCG
>JALYPE010000116.1 GCA_030856525.1 Pseudomonadota bacterium
ATAAGCGACTCTGCCGTGACACAAATCCCGGACGATCAATGGAGCTTACCCGGCATGTTTCCCGGGCAGCTCCGACAGTTCGATCAAACTTGCTGCAAGCCCTTGGCAGTACGCTGCATACCAACGAAGTTTGGCAGCGCCTCGATACTGCTTAACCAGGCACGGACGTTAGGATAGTCAGTCAATGCAACATTGCCTTCCGGGGCGTGGGAGATGTAGGTATATGCAGCTACATCTGCGACGGTCGGTTTATCGCCAGCCAGGAATTTACTTTTACCCAACTCTTGCTCCATGACCGTGAGCAAGCTGTGAGACTTACTGATCGCCTCTTCAGCGTTATAACCGGCGCCGAACACAGTAATCAGTCGAGCCGTAGCGGGGCCTGAGTTGATCTGACCGGCCGCGATCGACAACCAGCGTTGTACGTTTGCTTGCGCAACGGGATCGCTGGGCAGCCACTCACCGTTGCCGTACCTAGCAGCGAGATAGACCAGAATCGCGTTCGAGTCAGCCAGCACGGTGCCGTTATCATCGATCACAGGTACTTGGCCAAGGCTGTTCAGCGCCAGGAATTCGGGCGTCTTGTGCGCACCTTTCATCAGATCCACGAATATCAACTCCGTTGGCTGACCGAGCAGTGACAGCATCAATTCGACGCGATGCGCGTGGCCTGACAGGGGGTGACGATAAAGTTTAATAGGTTGTTGGGACATGACCTGCTCCGGTGGTTATGGATTCGACCCGGTGATCGCGTCGATGGAGTGATCTTGCCCCTGTCTTCCAAACAGCGGAATTACCACAATTCACAATCCAGCATTTCACCCGGCGTAATGATCGACACGCTGTCCTTACTCCACGCCCGCTGATCCCAGCATCAGATTCATGAACGCCACCGACGCTGCGCTGTGGTAATTATTCTTGCGCCTGAGAACCGACACGCCACGTCGAGGTGCCTTGTCGAGCAAGGCCAGTTTATGCAAAGCGCGATCCTGAGTGGCGATGGGTTCCGGGAGGATGGTAGCGACCGCTGTGTTTCGGATGACTTCCAGCAACGTATTCACGGAGTTGACCTGGATCGCCACCTTTGGGGTGATGTTCAACCTGGCGAAGTACTCATCGATACACACGCGGGTGGCGAAATCCGGGGTCAGCAAAGCGAAATCCAGTTGAGCCAGTTGCTCGGACGTCAGCGCGTCCTGGCAGTCATACAGTGGATGAGCACGCCCGACCATCAGACCCAGTGTTTCAACAAAAGCCGGGATCGAGTCGATATCGGCGTTCCTCCCCTGGTCAAATGCAACCGCGATGTCCAGCGAATCATTGACGAGCCCCGTTTCGATATCGCCCATCGACAGCTCGAAAATCTCCAGATGAATATTCGGAAACTGCGAGATGTCATCACGCACTAATGGGCCCAAAACGTACGCCATGAAGGTGGGGGCCATGGCGAGCCGTAACGTGCCACGGGACAGGTCTTTTACGTCGTGCAATGCCCGCTTGCCCGCCGCCAGTTCCACCAGAACGCGACGTGCGGATTCGATGTAGGCTAGCCCCGCATCTGTGGGCCTGACAGTCCGCGATGTTCGATCAAACAGGCTGACGCCAAGGGTTTCTTCCAACTGACGTATCTGTTGCGACAGTGTCGGCTGAGACACATGCAGGACTTCTGCGGCCCGGGTAAAGCCACCGTGGTCTGCAACTGCCAACAAATACCGCAGATGTCTCAGCAGCATTGGATCACCTGAAGGTTAAACACGGAAATACAGTGTATATCGCCCCTTCACCTGCTATCCACCGCCGTACGGAGGGTTACAAACTCCTCCGCGGAGGTCGGGTGCACACCGATGGTGTCATCGAACAGTCGTTTGGTGGCACCTGCCTTCAGGGCAATCGCCAGGCCCTGGATGATGTCCCCCGCCTCCGGACCGACCATATGACAGCCCAATACCCGATCGGAATCAGCGTCTACCACCAGCTTCATCAACGTCAGTTCTGACGACTCGGTAAGGGTCAATTTCATCGGGCGAAAACGGCTCTCGAACACCACGACATGGTGCCCTTGCTCAATCGCTTGCTGCTCGGTGAGACCCACCGTGCCGATGTTGGGCTGACTGAACACAGCAGTCGGAATATGCCGATAATCGACTGGCCGATAGTGTTCGGGTTTGAATAACCGTCGAGCAACCGCCATGCCTTCCGCTGTCGCCACAGGTGTCAGCTGCACACCCCCTATTACATCGCCAAGCGCCAGAATAGACGGCTCGCGGGTTTCGAAATACTCATTGACGTCAATGTACCCAGCCTCATTGAGTTCGACGCTGGTGTTTTCCAACCCCAGGTTATCGAGCATTGGCCGGCGACCGGTCGCGTAGAAAACGCTATCGGTTTCCAGTTGCCTGCCGTCGTCGAGCGTCGCGAGCAAACTTCCATCAGCCTGCTTGTCGATTTGGACAATGTCAGTGTTGAACTCCAGTCGCACTCCACGCTTGGTCAGCTCCTCGGCCAGATGAGTACGCACTGACTGATCAAAACCTCGCAAGAACAGATCGCCTCGGTACAGCAGCCGGGTTTCGGCGCCCAGCCCATTGAAGATGCCAGCGAATTCCACCGCGATATAACCGCCGCCGACGACGAGGATGCGCTTGGGCAGTTGTTCCAGAAAGAACGCTTCGTTCGAGGTGATCGCATATTCACGCCCCTGAATGTCCGGGATCTGTGGCCATCCGCCGGTCGCAAGCAAAATCCGCTCGGCACTGAAACGCTGGCCGTTTATATCAACATGGTGGGCATCAGCTAAGCGGGCATGCCCTTCGAGCAATGTGACGCCGCTGTTGATCAAGAGCTTACGGTAGATCCCGTTGAGCCGATCGATCTCACGGTTCTTGTTCGCAATAAGTGATGCCCAGTTGAAGTTCGCCTTCCCCGCTGTCCAGCCGAAACTTTCGGCCTGCTCGAAGTCGTCTGCAAAATGGGCACCGTAGACCAGTAATTTTTTGGGCACGCAGCCGACATTTACGCAAGTACCACCCAGATACCGGCTTTCGGCAACCGCTACTTTTGCACCGTAACCGGCTGCGAATCGTGCAGCGCGCACTCCACCCGAACCGGCACCAATGACGAATAGATCGAAGTCGTAGCTCATTTCAGTTCTCTGACAGGAATGCACAACGCTTGGCTGTCCAGTTTCATTTGAGGGATAACACGCGCTGTATCACTGAGGTGAAAAGTCTTGAAAACAGACCCTCGTCTGATCGTGGCTGGCACCTGTCTGTCATGACTGATGCGCTGGTTTCACTCGCCAGAGCGCCCATGATTTGGGGCAGCAAAAAACCCGCTTCATACTCGCGATGACGCACGATTGAAGTGTCCGGATAAGCGCTACAAGCGCAGGGTTCAGTGGTGCCAATCATTGGAAATCTCCCGGTTATGGACAGCGCTGCGACAACTCAAGTTGTCGCTCGCTTGTGGGATCAGTTTCACCAACAAAGGCGTTTCAGAGAATGGGCAGAGATGTCATGGCTTAATTGTGCAGGGTGAAACAATGCTGGGAGCGCTTGGTTGAAGGACGCTCAACGCATTGCACCTCAGAGGGGTCGTAACTGTTTACATTGGGCACCTGCAGTTGCAGGCGACCAAGCAGATCAACCAGGGTGTCGACCTCTGAAGCGGAGAGGCCGCTGAGCAAGCGAGCTTCACGCTCAAGCGCCACTTTGAGCACGCGGTCATGAAGTTCTTTACCGCTGGCGGTCAATCGTACCGTGTGACGCTGTGCATCCTTTGGAACAAGCTGACTGGTGATTCGTCCGGCCGCCTCCAGCGTCTGCAATGAACGACTGACTGCGCTTTTATCTAGCCCGATTGCCTGGCAGATTCGGTTGACGGTAATGTCGGATTCCTCACTCCCACAGGATTTCGATCCGGCCCGTATAGTATGAGCGGCGACTCACCCGTGGGAATGCTTGCTCGCGATGGCGGTGTGTCCGCCAGCGTGTAGGCGCCGGGAAAGTTAGCAAGTGCGGGTGACAGGCTTGCGACGGGGGATGGCGGATTGTTTTTCATCTCAACGTCACCACCCCATGCAAAGCTGGTTTTCAATCAAGAACTGCAGGGCGCCGATGACGCCTGAGGATCGCAAATGAGACTGGCCACCTACAACGTCGAAAACCTGTTCAACCGTGCCAAAGCCATGAATCTTGAAGGATGGGCGGAAGGCAAGCCAACCCTGGAGCGCTTCGCGGAACTTAACGGCTTGTTGGGGCAAGGTGCCTATTCGGCAGCAGACAAACTGCGCATGGTCCGTTTGCTGGTTGAGCTGGGACTTGGCCGCTCAGACCGCGGGCCTTTCACCCAGCTTCGGCAAAATCGCGGCAGCCTGGTAAAACGATCGCGCAACGGCGAAATAACGATTGTTGCCAATGGACGATCCGATTGGGTCGGTTCGCTGGAGTTGATCCAGGCGCCGGTTGACGAGGAAGCCATGCGCAACACTGCCAGGGTCATGATCGATCTGAAAGCCGATGTCCTGGCCGTAGTGGAAGCGGAAAGCAGACCCGCGCTGCGTGACTTCAACACCGAGATCATCGGTGGGTTGGGCGGTGATCCGTTCCGCCACGTGATGCTGATCGATGGGAATGATGAGCGCGGCATTGATGTCGGCGTGGCCACACGCGCAGGCTTTCCAATCGGAACCATGCGCAGCCACGTAGATGATCGCCTAAACGACGGCCCGCCGATCTTTTCAAGGGATTGCCCAGAGTTTTATCTGACAATGCCCTCGGGTCTTCGATTGGTGCTGTTAGTCAATCACTTCAAAAGCAAAGGCTACGGCAGCCTCGCTGACTCGGCCAAACGACGATTGGCTCAGGCCAGCCGAGTGAAGGAGATCTACGACTCGCTTATTGAGCAAGACGAACTTTACGTCGCCGTTGTGGGTGACTTCAACGACACGCCGGACAGCGACGCATTGAAGCCGCTCCTTGCAGACACGACGCTGAAGGATGCGTTCACACACGAGCGTTTTGAGGACGGTGGTTATCCCGGAACATACGGATCGTGCACTGCCGCCAATAAAATTGATTATTTGCTGCTATCGCCAGCGCTCTTTCTGAAGGTGAAAGCTGGCGGAGTTTTCCGCAAAGGGATGTGGCCGGGTTCAAGGCCAGTCCGCTGGGAGGTTTACCCCGAGCTGACCAGGAAAGAAAACGGAGGATCTGACCATGCCGCCGTGTGGGTTGACCTGGACATCTAAGCGGGATTAAAAGACGAAGCTATGCCCCAACTCTCCCTCCATCCACTCCAAAAATCGCCTGACTCGCGGAAAGCTGGAGTGGGCCTTTGGAAAAACCAGATGGTGCGCGGCTACCGGTGAACTCAACGCTTTCGGCGCGACCTCGACCAGCGCACCGCTGGCTAGGTACTTTTGCGCCAGCAGTGCACTTTCCAAAGCGAATCCCAAGCCGTGGCTCGCGGCTTCGAGGGTCATGTACGACCGATCGAAACTGAGCGCATAAGGGTTCTCCGGTCGTGCAAAGCCATGTTGCGCAAACCATTCGGGCCACTTAAGCAGAGTCGCTTCAGAAAGAATCAGATCCTGCACCAGGAGATCCGCTGCGCTATTTATGGGGCAACGCTCGAGTAGCTTCGGGGACGCCAGGACAGCGAAGGTTTCGTTACGCACCGTGCGAACCTCATAGCTGGGCCAGTTAGGTCGTCCGTGGCGAATATCGACGTCGATCTTGTCTCGGCTGAAATGCAGCGACTCGTACGAGCACGAGAGGTTTATCTGGATATCCGGATTACTGATCCGGAACGCCTCAAGCCTGGGCATGAGCCAAAGCAGCCCGAAACTGGGGGATGAATGCAGCCTCAGGCAATCGAGACTGACGTCACTGGCTGCCCGCTCCGTCGCGACCTCCAGGCTCTGCAACAGCCCGGAGATGTCTTTGAGATACTGCTCGCCCACCGGCGTCAACGTCACCCCGCGCGCTGCCCTGACGAACAACTGTCGACCGATCATGACTTCCAATTTAGCTAACTGGTGGCTAATTGCAGATGGCGTGAGGTCAAGCACTTCGGCCGCTCGGGCGAGGTTACCAAAACGGGCCGTTTGCTCGAAGGCTTGAATTGCTCTCAGCGGTGGAAGGTTGGATGGAGTGTGGTCATCTTGGCGCATCAGTGCTCTGCCTATTGTTTTTGGTCGCTGGGGGACAGATTCATTCAACCATCAGTCATTTGGAATGACGAGAGGTGAATTTTATTCATCTAGCAGTGACGTTTGCGTTATTGCTCAGCATGCCTTCCACGGACACTCTGAATCATCGATCACTGAATCGAACCATAAAAACAATCAGAGGTAACCCGCATGCTTCTTCAAGGTAAAGTCGCCATCATCACTGGCGCAGCTTCGGAACGTGGCATTGGCCGCGCAACGGCCGTCACCTTCGCCCAACAGGGCGCTCATGTCGTCATTCTGGATCTCGACGAGGCCGCTGCACGAGACGCAGCGGCCGCCCTCGGCGAGGGCCATCTGGGTCTTGCCGCCAACGTTGCAGACGAAACCCAGGTCAAAGCGGCTGTCGCTAAAGTCATCGAGCGATTCGGTCGTATCGACATACTCATCAACAACGCCGGCATCACGCAGCCCATCAAGACCCTGGATATCCGCCCTGGCGATTACGACAAGGTTCTGGATGTCAGCCTGCGCGGCACCTTATTGATGTCACAAGCCGTCATTCCCACCATGCGTACTCAATCATCCGGCAGCATCGTGTGTATGTCGTCTGTCTCAGCCCAGCGCGGCGGCGGCATTTTCGGCGGGCCACACTACAGCGCTGCGAAAGCGGGTGTTCTCGGACTCGGCAAAGCCATGGCCCGGGAATTCGGTGCTGACAACATCCGGGTGAATTCCATCACGCCTGGCTTGATACACACCGACATTACCGGTGGACTCATGCAGGATGAGCGCCGCCACGCCATCATTGAAAGCATCCCGCTCGGTCGCCTCGGCGCGGCTCAAGACGTTGCCAATGCCGCCCTGTTCCTTGCCAGCGACCTGTCCTCCTATCTCACCGGGATCACGCTGGATGTCAACGGCGGTATGTTGATCCACTGACCACAAGTGGCGGGCCGTCATCGGCCCATTGAGTTCTGGATCGAAGGTACGTCGGGCAAATGCCGGGCGTTCTATAAAAACAAGAGATCAGACAATCATGCTTACCACCACCATGACGCTCGACGCCGCCTCCACGGTTCGGTCAAGCGCTTACCGTAAAACCGCCTGGCGCTTGATGCCTTTTTTGATGCTGTGCTACCTCTGCGCCTACCTCGACAGGGTTAACGTAGGGTTCGCCAAGCTCCAGATGATGAGTGATCTATCCCTCAGCGAGACCGTATACGGGCTGGGAGCTGGGGTGTTTTTCCTGGGTTATTTCCTGTGCGAGGTGCCGAGTAATCTCATCCTCCACAAGGTTGGAGCCCGGCGCTGGATCGCCCGCATCATGATTTCGTGGGGCATCATTTCCGCCCTCTTCGCTTTCGTCGAAACCGCATGGCAGTTCTACACACTGCGTTTTCTACTCGGTATCGCAGAGGCAGGCCTCGCGCCTGGCCTGCTGCTCTACCTCACTTATTGGTTTCCGTCCTATCGCCGAGCAAAAATGACGGTGCTGTGGTTCATTGCCATCCCGCTTTCCGGGATGATCGGCGGGCCTCTTTCAGGCTGGATCATGACGGAGTTCGCCGGCTTTCAGGGCTGGGCTGGCTGGCAGTGGATGTTCGTCATTGAAGCCATTCCAACTGTGGTTGTCGGGCTGATGGTCCTTGCTTATCTAAAGGATGGCGTTCATCAGGCTACCTGGCTGACCGATGAAGAAAAGGAACTCGTCAGCAAGGAGTTGGCCGAGGACAACAGCCAAAAAGTCAGTCACGCTTCGGTCGCCGAGTTCCTGCGAGATCGGCGCCTGTGGATTCTCGCCTGCATCTACTTCTGCGTGGTCATGGGCCAATACGCGATCACCTTCTGGCTGCCTACCCTGATCCGCAACGCTGGTGTTTCCGACACCCTGCACATCGGTTTACTCACCAGCCTTCCGTACCTGTGCGCCATCGTAGCGATGGTGTTTATGGGTCGCAGCGGGGACAAGCACCAGGAGCGTCGCTGGCACCTGGTCGGCCCAATGATTGCGGGCGCGCTGGGACTTACGCTGGCAGCGGTGTTCGGCGGCAATCTGGTTCTATCGGTATTGAGCCTGTGCCTGGCGGCGGCCGGTGTCCTTTGCGCCTCGTCACTTTTCTGGATGTTGCCTACCACATTGCTCGGTGGAGTATCTGCTGCTGCGGGTATTGCCGGCATCAACAGCTTTGCCAATCTCGCGGGGTTCTGCTCGCCTTATCTGATTGGATGGATCACCACCACGACCGGCTCAAGCGCCATCGGTATGTATCTGATCACTGGCGTGCTGTGTATCGGCGCCTGTTTGGTACTGCGTATTCCTGCCGCCTCGGTCAATCGTTGAGTTAACGGAGAATTCCCCATGACTGCCAATCCATCTCGTGCATCGTCCACTACTTTAGTGCAGCGCGCCCACAACATTCGCCGCCACGCTTTGCGCATGGGCCAGGTGCAGGGCCAAGGCTATGTTGGTCAGGCGTTAGGCGCAGCAGACTTGCTGGCCGTGTCGTACTTCCATGCCATGACCTACAAACCTGAAGACCCGGAGTGGGAAGAGCGCGATCGCTTTTACCTCTCCATCGGCCACTACGCGATCGCGCTCTATGCCGCGTTGATTGAAGCTCAAATCGTGCCCCTGGACGAACTCGAAACATATGGTTCAGACGATAGCCGTCTGCCCATGTCTGGCATGGCCACCTACACAC
>JALYPE010000193.1 GCA_030856525.1 Pseudomonadota bacterium
TTGCTGAGAAACTGCTGGGTCCGTTGTTCTTTTGGATTGGCAAACAACGCCTTTGCCTCACCCTGCTCAACGATCACGCCCTTGTCGAAAAACACCACGCGATTGGCAACGTCGCGGGCAAAACCCATTTCGTGGGTGACGATCACCATGGTGCGCCGCTCCTCGGCCAGGCTGCGAATGGTCGCCAGTACCTCGCCCACCAACTCAGGATCAAGCGCTGAGGTCGGCTCATCGAACAGGATCACTTCCGGTTCCATCGCCAGCGCACGGGCTATCGCCACGCGCTGCTGCTGACCACCTGACAGTCGACGCGGGTAGGCGTCTTCCTTGCCCGCCAGGCCCACCCGAGCCAGGAGCTTTTTGCCCAGGGCAATCGCTTCGGCCTGGGCCATCTTTTTCACCACGATCGGACCTTCGATGACGTTTTCCAGCGCGGTGCGGTGAGGGAAGAGGTTGAAGTTCTGGAAGACGAAGCCCACGTGCTGGCGCAAACGTCGCACCAGGGTTTGCTGCTGGTTCAGCGGGCGGCTGCCATCGATCTCGATGTCGCCGACCTTGATCCGGCCGCTGGTGGGTTCTTCCAGAAAATTCAGGCAGCGCAGGAAAGTAGTCTTGCCTGAGCCGCTGGGCCCGATGATTGCGACGACCTCGCCTTCTTTCACTTGCAGATCGATGCCGTTGAGCACGACTTGACCCTTGAACTGCTTTGTCAGTTTTTCCACGACAATCATTGGGTCAGGACTCCTGATCGTGCCGATTGACCCGCGCTTCCAACTTGTTCTGCAGGTGCGAGAGCACCGTGGCCAGAATCCAGTAGATCAGCGCGGCGGCAAGGTACATGGTGAAAATTTCGAAGGTGCGAGCAGTGATCAGTTGCGCCTGGCGGAACAGTTCCGGGACCTGGATGGTGGCGGCCAGTGCCGTGTCCTTGACCAGCGAAATGAAGCTGTTGCCCAACGGTGGCAGGGCCGTGCGCATCGCTTGCGGCAGGATCGCCCGGCGCAAGGTTTGTGCTCGGGTCATGCCGATGCTGGCCGCTGCTTCCCACTGGCCACGCTCAATGGAGCTGATCGCGGCACGCAGGATTTCGCAGGCATAAGCCGCCATGTTCAGCGAGAAGCCAATCAGGGCAGCGGGCAATGGATCAAGTTCGATACCCAGTTGCGGCAAACCGTAATAAATCACGAACAGTTGCACCAGCAGCGGCGTTCCGCGGAAAAACGACACGTAAATGCGCGCAATCCAGCTCACCAGTTTGAAGCGCGACAGGCGCATCAACGCCAGGCCGAAGCCCATCAACAGCCCGAAGAACATACCGCCCAGGCTGAGGACCACCGTGTAATACGCGCCCTTCAAAAGGAAGGGCGCCGAATCCAGTGCGAGTTGGAAAGCCTCTTCCATTATTGAGTGACGTCAGCGCTGAAGTATTTTTCCGAAAGCTTCTTCAACGTACCGTCGGCACGCAGCTTCTCAATCGCCTTGTTCACTTCTGCCAGCAGCTCAGGCTCGCCTTTGCGCAGGGTCACACCGGCTTCCTGACGGGAGAACGCTTCGCCGGCGGCGGTGGTGTCCTTGGCCTTCTTGGCGTATTCCAGCGCGGCAAGACGGTCGATCAGAATGGCGTCGATACGGCCAACACGCAGGTCCTGGAACTTGGTCGGATCATCTTCATAAGTGCGGATGTCAGCGGTCGGTACGTTCGCTTTGAGCCACTGCTCGTAGTTGGTGCCCAGGCCGACGCCGACTTTTTTGCCAGCCAGATCGGTGGCGGTCTTGATGCTGTCTTTATTCTTGGTCAGAACCAGCGCCTGAATCCCGGAGACGGTATACGGCTCGGAGAAGTCATACTTCTTCTTGCGCTCTTCGGAGATGGTCACCTGGTTGATCACCGCGTCCAGACGTTTGGATTCCAGCGCCGCTAGGATGCCGTCCCATTTGGTCGGTTGCAGTTTGACCTTCACGCCCAGCTCTTTGGCCAGCGCCTCGGAGAATTCGACCTCGAAGCCGGACAGTTTGCCGTCGGCATCGACAAAACTGAACGGTGGGTAGGTGCCTTCCAGGCCGACGTTGATCACGCCCGCGTCCTTGATTTTCTGCAGTTGCTCACCGGCAACCGCTTGCCCAAGGAGGCCCGCGCTGAGTGCCAGACCCAGCGAACCCACCAGCAGATTTCGACGTAGTGCGGAGAAATTCATGACAAGCCCCTGTATTTTCTTATGAAGACGCTTTAGGAATGTTGGCAAAAACGGGATTTGAACGACTGCGATATCCTGCCTTAAAAGCAGCGTATGCGTCTCGCTGCAAATTTGCCTGCGGCGAGACTATATGATGTCGTCTTTAGATTCGAAAATAATAAATATTGTGTTTGTTATTCTGAATTTGAATATGTGATTCGCCTCAGGCTATTGCCTACAGGAAGTCTTTATACGCAAACAACGCCGGTGCCCCACCGGTATGCAGGAAAATAATCGGGCCTTCATCGAAACGCCCACGTCCAATCCCGTCGAGCAACCCGGCCATGGCCTTGCCGGTATACACCGGATCAAGTAGCAAGCCTTCCTGTGCGGCCATCAACTTCACTGCGGCCAGCGTACCGGCGTTCGGCTCGCCATAACGCGGGCCGAAATACTCGTCCCATAATTCGATCTTGAAACTCGCTGGCAGACTCACGCCCAGCAACTCGGCTGTACGCTCGGCCAAGCCCTGCACCTTCGGCCGCTGATCCTCGTCGCTGCGCGATACCGTCACGCCAATGACCGGCAAATCCGGCAGCACTTCGCTCAGGGCCAGCGCCAATCCACTGTGAGTGCCGGCGCTGCCCGAGGCCAGCACCACGGCGGCGAAGGTCAGGCCGGTGTCCTTGATCTGCTCGGCCAGCTCCAGCCCTGCGCGCACATAACCCAGCGCGCCGAGCGCGTTGGAGCCGCCGATGGGAACGAGATAGGGCTTCTTGCCGCTGTTGCGCAAGCGTGCCGCCAGCGCCTCCAGTTGCTCGTCGGCGTTATCGAGGTTTTCCACCAGTTCGACTTTCGCATCAAACAAGTCCAGCAGAAGCCGATTGCCGTTGCCGAGATAGTTGGTATCGTCGGTGCCTAACGGATTTTCCAGTAACGCGACGCAGGCGAGACCCAGGCGTGCCGCCAGGGCGGCAGTCTGGCGCACGTGATTGGATTGCAGGGCGCCGGCGGTAATCAGCGTATCCGCGCCCTGGGCCAGTGCATCGGCCCCCAGGTATTCAAGCTTGCGCAGCTTGTTGCCGCCGAGCGCCAGTGGCGTTAGATCATCACGTTTGACGTACACATCGCGGCCCAGCCACGTTGACAGGCGTTCGAGTTTTTCCAGCTGCGTGGGGTGGGCGAGCAATTCGAGGCGGTCGAAACGGGCTAGCTGTGGTTTGATCATGGTTCCGTACTGGCGGAGGGAGATGGCAGGACTATAAGCACGGCGTTCTACTCGGGCAACCGCCCATGCGGATATAGCCAAAAGTGCTGAGCACAGCACAATCAGTTCTTAATTCGCGCTCCGGGCCTTGCCGTAGAGTAATCGCCGTCAGCGCGGCCCGGCAGTCCGGTCGCCCCAGAGGAGTTTCAATCGTGAGCGAGCGTTCCAGCCATTGGCAATTGCAAACCATCGTCAGCCAACTGCGCACCGCGCGCGATCAATGGCGTGCGCAAAATGGCCGTGTCAGCGGCGAGCAGGGCGGCCGTGAGTTGCCGTCCCGTGCGGCGATGGCGGAGATTCTCGAATCGTTGTGCGGCGCATTGTTCCCGATGCGGCTGGGTCCGGTGGACCTGCGCGAGGAAAGCGAAGATTTCTACGTTGGCCATACGCTGGACGTTGCGTTGAATGCCTTGCTCGCTCAGGCGCGCCTCGAGTTGCGTTACGCAGCTCGCCACAGTCTGGCGGCCGACACCGAAGTTGAAGCGCGCACTCTTCAGATCATT
>JALYPE010000237.1 GCA_030856525.1 Pseudomonadota bacterium
GTCTCAGGCAGACCGAGGTGCCTGGATCGCCAGCAAGCCGGCTCCTGCAAGAGGGTTGTGTGAATCTAGAAACAATCCCCCGGCACACGAACGAAGCCTTCCATCAATACCCGCGCACTGCGGCTCATGATGGCTTTTTTCACTGTCCACTCGCCGTCCACCTGAGTCGCTTGCGCGCCGACGCGCAACGTGCCGGACGGGTGCCCGAAGCGCACGGCGTTGCGCTCGACGCCGCCCGCTGCAAGGTTGACCAACGTGCCGGAAATCGCCGCCGCCGTGCCAATCGCCACCGCCGCGGTGCCCATCATCGCGTGGTGCAATTTGCCCATCGACAACGCCCGCACCAACAAGTCGATGTCGCTGCCGTTAATCGCCTTGCCGCTCGACGCAATGTAATCCGCCGGTTTGGCCACGAACGCGACTTTTGGTGTGTGCTGCCGTTTCGCGGCTTCGTCGACACTGGAAATCAGGCCCATGCGCAACGCGCCGTATGCGCGGATCGTCTCGAACATCGCCAGCGCTTTCAGATCGCCATTGATTGCGCCCTGCAACTCGGTGCCGGTGTAACCGATGTCTTCGGCGTTGACGAATATCGTCGGGATCCCGGCATTGATCAGCGTCGCCTTGAAAGTACCAACGCCGGGCACTTCAAGGTCGTCGATCAGATTGCCGGTGGGGAACATCGAGCCGCCCCCGCCCTCTTCTTCCGCTGCCGGGGCGAGGAATTCAAGCTGCACTTCAGCGGCAGGAAAGGTCACGCCATCGAGTTCAAAGTCGCCGGTTTCCTGGACTTCGCCGTTGGTGATTGGCACATGGGCAATGATGGTCTTGCCGATGTTGGCCTGCCACACGCGCACCACCGCTACGCCGTTTTGCGGAATACGGCTGGCGTCCACCAGGCCATTGCTGATGGCGAACGAACCGACGGCAGCCGACAGGTTGCCGCAGTTGCCGCTCCAGTCGACGAAAGGCTTGTCGATGGAGACCTGACCGAACAGGTAATCGACGTCGTGATCGGCCTGGGTGCTTTTCGACAGAATCACGGTTTTGCTGGTGCTGGATGTCGCACCGCCCATGCCGTCGATCTGTTTGTCATACGGGTCCGGGCTGCCGATGACGCGCAGCAACAACGCATCCCGCGCCGGGCCTGGAGTCTGCGCCGCTTCGGGCAGGTCTTTCAGACTGAAAAACACGCCTTTGCTGGTGCCGCCACGCATATAAGTTGCAGGAATTTTGATTTGCGGTGCGTGAGCCATGGGTTCTCCTGATCGTTACCTTAAAAGCAGGCGAGCCCGGGATTTGAATCATGGGCCCGCGCAGCGCGTGTCAGACGGCAACCGCCGATTCTTCGAGGAAGTCCTGGGCGAAGCGTTGCAGCACGCCGCCCGCCTCGTAGATCGAGACTTCTTCGGCCGTGTCGAGACGGCAGGTCACGGGCACCTGAAGGACTTCGCCATTGCGGCGGTTGACCACCAGCGTGAGCTGCGCGCGCGGGGTACGTTCGCCGATCACGTCATAGGTTTCACTGCCGTCGATGCCCAGCGTGTGACGATCGGTACCCGGCAGAAACTCCAGCGGCAGCACGCCCATACCCACCAGATTAGTGCGGTGAATGCGTTCGAAACCCTCTGCGGCAATCGCTTCCACGCCAGCCAGACGCACGCCTTTTGCCGCCCAGTCGCGGGACGAGCCCTGACCGTAATCGGCGCCGGCAATAATGATCAGCGGCTGCTTGCGCTCCATGTAGGTTTCGATGGCTTCCCACATGCGCATCACCTGACCTTCAGGCTCTACCCGAGCGAGCGAACCCTGCCTGACCTTGCCATTTTCCCGGACCATTTCGTTGAACAGTTTCGGGTTGGCGAAGGTCGCACGCTGCGCCGTCAGGTGGTCGCCACGGTGCGTTGCGTAAGAGTTGAAGTCCTCTTCCGGCAGGCCCATTTTCGCCAGGTATTCGCCGGCGGCGCTGTCGAGCATGATCGCGTTCGACGGCGACAGGTGATCGGTGGTGATGTTGTCCGGCAGCACTGCCAACGGACGCATGCCCTTGAGTGGCCGTGCCCCGGCCAACGCGCCTTCCCAGTACGGCGGACGGCGGATATAAGTGCTCATCTCGCGCCAGTCATACAGCGGCGTGACCTTCGGCCCGGTGTCTTCATGGATGGCGAACATCGGGATATAGACCTGGCGGAACTGCTCCGGTTTAACCGAGGCCTTGACGACCGCGTCGATTTCTTCGTCGCTCGGCCAGATGTCTTTCAGGCGGATTTCATTGCCCTGCGCATCAATGCCCAGCACGTCTTTTTCAATGTCGAAACGGATGGTCCCGGCGATGGCGTAAGCGACCACCAGCGGTGGCGAGGCGAGGAATGCGTTTTTCGCGTACGGGTGTATCCGGCCGTCGAAGTTGCGGTTGCCGGAGAGCACGGCGGTCGCATACAAATCGCGGTCGATGATCTCTTGCTGGATCACCGGATCGAGCGCACCGGACATACCGTTGCAGGTGGTGCAGGCGAACGCCACCACGCCGAAACCGAGCTGCTCCAGCTCATCAGTCAGGCCGGCTTCATCAAGGTACAGCGCCACGGTTTTCGACCCCGGCGCCAACGAGGATTTGACCCACGGTTTGCGGGTCAGGCCGAGCCTGTTGGCATTGCGCGCCAGCAGGCCGGCGGCGATCACGTTGCGCGGGTTGCTGGTGTTGGTGCAACTGGTGATAGCGGCGATGATGACCGCGCCGTCCGGCATTTGCCCGGGCACATCGTCCCATTGGCCGGAAATCCCTTGCGCGGCGAGGTCTGAGGTGGCGACGCGAGCGTGCGGGTTGCTCGGGCCGGCCATGTTGCGCACCACCGAGGACAGGTCGAAGGTCAGGCCGCGCTCGTACTGCGCGCCCTTCAGGCTGTCGGCCCACAGGCCGGTGGTTTTCGCGTAGGTCTCGACCAGTTGCACCTGCTCGTCTTCACGACCGGTGAGTTTGAGGTAGTCGATGGTTTGCTGATCGATGTAAAACATCGCCGCGGTGGCGCCGTATTCCGGGGCCATATTGGAGATGGTCGCACGGTCGCCGAGGGTCAGCCGTGAGGCGCCTTCGCCAAAGAATTCCAGCCATGCGCCAACCACTTTTTGTTTGCGCAGGAATTCGGTCAACGCCAGCACCATGTCGGTGGCGGTGATGCCGGGTTGCAGCTTGCCGGTCAGTTCGACCCCGACACTTTCCGGCAGACGCATCCACGACGCGCGGCCCAGCATCACGCTCTCCGCTTCGAGCCCGCCGACGCCGATGGCGATCACGCCCAACGCATCGACGTGCGGGGTGTGGCTGTCGGTGCCGACGCAGGTGTCAGGGAACGCAACGCCGTCACGCACCTGAATCACCGGGGACATTTTCTCCAGGTTGATCTGATGCATGATGCCGTTGCCGGGCGGTATCACATCAACGTTCCTGAACGCCTTTTTGGTCCAGTTGATGAAGTGGAAACGGTCTTCGTTGCGCCGGTCTTCAATGGCGCGATTTTTCTCGAACGCTTCTGGATCAAAGCCGCCACGCTCGACAGCGAGCGAGTGGTCGACGATCAATTGCGTCGGCACTACCGGGTTCACTTGCGCGGGGTCTCCCCCTTGCAAGGCGATCGCGTCACGCAGGCCGGCGAGGTCGACCAGGGCGGTCTGGCCAAGAATGTCGTGGCAGACCACGCGCGCCGGGAACCACGGGAAGTCGAGGTCGCGTTTGCGCTCGATGAATTGCTTCAGGGAATCGGTGAGCGTGGCCGGGTCGCAGCGACGCACGAGGTTTTCCGCCAGCACGCGGGAGGTGTATGGCAGCGTGTCGTAGGCGCCGGGCTGAATGGCCTCGACTGCCGCACGGACGTCGAAATAATCCAGATGGCTGCCGGGCAGCGGTTTACGGAATTCAGTGTTCATCGTCAGGACTCGGTCACGGTGGTTTCATTAGGCGGGGCTGACGCTGGCTCTGAAATGCACAATATCCACTGTGGGAGCGGGCTTGCTCGCGAAAGCGGTGCATCAGTCGACATCATTGTTGGATGTCAGTCAGCATTCGCGAGCAAGCCCGCTCCCACATTGGTTACCGGCTTATTCAGCGACCAGTGTGGCAGGCCCCCACCATTCAGCGTTGTTCGATTGGCACGAACTTGCGCTGTTCGACGCCGGTGTACTCGGCGCTCGGGCGGATGATGCGGTTGTTGGCGCGCTGCTCGAACACGTGCGCAGCCCAGCCAGTCAGGCGCGAGCAGACGAAAATCGGTGTGAACAACTTGGTCGGAATGCCCATGAAGTGATACGTCGACGCATGGTAGAAATCGGCGTTCGGGAACAGTTTCTTCTGCTCCCACATGGTCTTGTCGATGGCTTCGGAAACCGGGAACAACACCGTGTCACCGACTTCATCGGCGAGTTTTTTCGACCAGGCCTTGATCACCTCGTTGCGCGGATCGTTGTCCTTATAGATCGCGTGACCGAAGCCCATGATCTTGTCCTTGCGCTCAAGCATGCCGAGGGTGCCTTTGACCGCCTCTTCCGGCGAACTGAAGCGCTCGATCATTTCCATCGCCGCTTCGTTGGCGCCGCCGTGCAAAGGACCGCGCAGCGAACCGATGGCCGCTGTCACGCAGGAGAATAGATCAGACAAGGTCGATGCGCAGACTCGAGCCGTGAAGGTCGAGGCGTTGAACTCGTGCTCCGCGTAGAGGATCAGCGAAACGTTCATCACTTTAACGTGCAACTCGCTCGGCTTTTTATCGTGCAGCAAATGCAGAAAATGGCCGCCGAGGGTTTGTTCGTCGCTGACGCAATTGATGCGCTTGCCGTCGTGACTGAAGCGATACCAGTAGCACATGATCGCCGGGAAGGCGGCCAGCAGGCGGTCGGTTTTGTCGTGCTGCTCGGAGAAGTCTTTTTCCGGTTCCAGGTTGCCCAGGAACGAGCAGCCGGTACGCATCACATCCATCGGGTGGGCGTCGGCGGGGATGCGTTCCAGCACTTCTTTCAAGGCTTGCGGCAAGTCGCGCAGCTTGCCGAGTTTGCTTTGATAATCGGCCAGTTGCGCCTTGGTCGGCAGCTCGCCGTACAGCAGTAGATAGGCCACTTCTTCGAATTGCGCGTCAGCCGCCAGTTCGCGAACGTCGTAGCCGCGATAAGTCAGACCGGCACCCGACTGGCCCACGGTGGACAATGCGGTTTGCCCGGCAACCTGGCCCCGGAGCCCGGCGCCACTGAGTACTTTTGCTTCGGCCATTGTTGTCTCCAGTATTTTTTGAATTTGTTGAGGAAACCTGTAGGAGCGAAGCTTGCTCGCGAAAAGTATCAGGTCGCCGCGGGGCATCAGGTTTCCCGCGTTATCGTTGACGACCATCGCGAGCAAGCTCGCTCCTACAATTAAGGGGTGCTTTATTTCTTCGCGGCGAACAACGCGTCGAGCTTCTGCTCGAAGGTGTGATAGTCGATGCGATCGTAAAGCTCCATGCGAGTCTGCATGGTGTCGATGACGTTCTGTTGTGTGCCGTCGCGGCGGATCGCGGTGTAGACATTTTCCGCCGCCTTGTTCATCGCGCGGAACGCCGACAATGGGTATAGCACCAGCGACACGTCGGCACCGGCCAATTGCTCGGTGGTGTACAGCGGGGTCGCGCCGAATTCGGTGATGTTGGCCAGAATCGGCGCTTTCACGCGGCTGGCGAACAGTTTGTACATGTCCAGTTCGGTGATGGCTTCCGGGAAGATCATGTCAGCGCCGGCTTCGATGCACGCGGCGGCCCGATCGAGCGCAGACTCAAGGCCTTCCACTGCCAGCGCATCGGTACGCGCCATAATCACGAAGCTGTCATCGGTACGCGCATCGACGGCCGCTTTGATGCGGTCGACCATCTCCTGCTGCGACACGATCTCTTTATTAGGGCGATGGCCGCAGCGCTTGGCGCCGACCTGGTCTTCGATATGAATCGCCGCCGCGCCGAACTTGATCATCGATTTGACCGTGCGCGCGACGTTGAACGCTGACGAGCCGAAACCGGTGTCGACGTCCACCAGCAGCGGCAGATCGCAGACGTCGGTGATGCGGCGCACGTCGGTGAGCACGTCATCCAGGCCGGTGATGCCCAGGTCCGGCACACCGAGGGAGCCGGCAGCCACACCGCCACCGGACAGGTAAATAGCTTTGAAACCGGCGCGCTTGGCCAGCAACGCGTGGTTGGCATTGATTGCACCGACCACTTGCAACGGATGCTCGCTGGCGACCGCATCGCGGAAACGCTGGCCTGGAGTGCTCTTGTTGGAACTCATGACTCACCTCGTTCAGTGGCTGTCGGGTTAGCGCCGTCCTGGTAATGACGGGCGATATTGCGTTTGGAGGCGCCAATGTGGCGGCGCATCAACAACTCGGCCAGCTCACCGTCACGGTCGGCAATGGCATCGAGAATACGGTGGTGCTCGGCGAAGGCCTGGTGCGGGCGGTTGGGCGTGGTGGAAAACTGGATGCGGTACATGCGCACCAGTTGATACAGCTCGCCGCAGAGCATTTGCGTCAGGGTGCGGTTGCCACTGCCCTGGATGATCCGGTAATGAAAATCGAAATCGCCTTCCTGCTGGTAATAGCCCACACCCGCCTGGAATGCCTCGTCGCGCTCGTGGGTTTCGAGGACGCGGCGCAGTTCGTCGATTTCTTCGGCAGTCATGCGTTCGGCGGCCAGACGGCAGGCCATGCCTTCGAGGGATTCGCGGATTTCGTAGAGTTCGATCAGTTCGGCGTGGCTCAGGGAAACAACGCGTGCGCCGACGTGCGGTATGCGCACCAGCAAGCGCTGACCTTCGAGCCGATGGATGGCTTCGCGCAACGGGCCACGGCTGATGCCGTAGGTGCGGGCGAGTTCTGGCTCGGAAATTTTGCTGCCCGGAGCGATCTCGCCTTTGACGATGGCCGCCTGAATGCGCCGGAAGACGTTTTCGGAGAGGGTCTCCGTGTCGTCCTGGATGAGCGGAGGATCGAGTTGAGCCAGCATATTGTCGACACCTTTGAAGCTGTTGCCAGGGAAACTAGCTAATGCGAGGGTTTTAGTCAAAGGATAATTGGGTATTGTCGACAATCGTCTAATAACGGTTTCGGCGCGGTATACGCGCTTACTGTAGGAGCGAAGCTTGCTCGCGAAGGCTTTCTGTCAGGCGACATTGGATTTGTCGGTGTATATATCCGGTTTTGCGGTGATGGCTTGCATTGGTTTCGCCCTTACGGCGGGTCACTTTGGAAAAGCGCCAAAGTAACCAAAACGCCTGCGCCCCTGACGTACGGTGGCTCGCTAAGGCTCCCTATGCCCTCGCTCCGGTCCTGCTCCGTGGGCCCGCCGCGATCGGCCATCCTTGGCCGGGGGCGGCTAACCCGGCATCCATGCCGGGTTGCCCACTGCGCAGGACCTGCGCTCGGCCTTCCGACGGGGCAGATCAAGATCAAGGTCAAGATCCAAAGCAAAGCAAAGCAGCTCCCAGATTCGTCTGCCAGACCCATTCAGCCCGACGCCCCACAAATCGTGTAGCAGCTGGCGCAGCCTGCTGATACACGATTTTGTGTGGTGGCGGAATACCGCGAGCCAGGTCGGCTATCAGGCCGGCTCGGCGGCTGTAGATTTGAGCGTATCTGTAAGAGCGGAACCAACATCAGCAACCACCGCAACAACGGATAGGTACACCAGCCGTATCCTCGGCGCCCAACCCATAGCCATCGCCGGCAAGCCAGCTCCTACAGTAGACCGAGTACACCCTCGAGAATCCCGCCGAATCCGGATAAGCCTTCGCAATCAATCTCCGCTCAGACAGTAAAACGCAGCTCCCCCGCTACTCTGGCAATCCCGCCCGCCGCAACCCATCCGTAAACACCGCAAGGTTCTCCGCCCGGTGAATCGGCAGCCACTCGCCAAGGTTAGATAGCCGCAAGTCCAGCGTCGATTAATCGCGGTGCAGTGCGCTGGCATGATGCATCGCCAGGTGACCGGTCTTGTCGCTCTTGACCTCGTATTGGGGTTCATCGCGTGTGGCCGGCCGGTGTTTGCCCATGAACTCGACGTCCTTGACGTGCACTTTGGTGACCTTGCCGTGGATCTCCCCGGCTTCGGAGTTCCAGCGAACAGCGTCGCCAATTTTGAATGATGGGGTCATGGTGTTCTCCTGCGGTCGCAGCCATGGTCAGGGGATTGCTATGTCCGACACCTCGCGCGGCTGGAACGTTTCAAGATACGCCAGCACATCATCGATCTTCTGCGCATCGCTCATGCCCCAGAAAATCATGCGAGTGCCGGGCACGACCGCCTTGGGATCTTCGAGGTAGGCGCTCAGGGTTGCGCGGGTCCAGACGATACCGGCAGCTTTCATTTCGTCAGAGTAAACATAGTCCGGCGTGCTACCGGATGCCCGGCCGAAAATACCGTTGAGCTGCGGGCCAAACGACCCCCGCGCCGACTCGCCCACCTGATGACACCCACCGCAGATCCGCTTGAACAATTTCCCCCCGGCCTCGGCATCGCCCGCAGCGTAGGCCTGCTGGCCGAACAGTGCAGTGATGAGCGCCAGAGTGCAGGTGGTGAGTGAGGCTTTGTTCATGTAGAAGTCCAGATCGGTTTGTTTCAGAGTGTGCAAAGAATGCCCAAAGTATTCGCCATGTTCTCACACACAAAAACCAAAAAAGCCCCGCAGGCGCAAACCTGCAGGGCTTTTTCTGTGTGGCTCACTGGCTTTTCAGCCAGCGGGGGCTTTCAGCACCCGCCCGCTTCCAGGTGAGCCAACGCCCTTACTGAGCGTTTTTCAACTTGATCACATCGCCGGACACCGTGGTGGTGTAGCCGGTCAGCACGTAAGCCCAGAACCAGTTTTCCTGGACCTGGGTATTGATCAGTGCGTCACCGCCCTTGGCTTTGATCGCGGCCTCTTGGGCGCGAATGAAACGGTTGTTATGTTGAATCGGGATGCAGCCGAACAGCAGCATGCCGGTGGCGCTTGCTTCGCTATGGCCAATCACGGTGTATTGGCTGGCGTCGTACTGACGAGACTTCATAGGGACGCCGGTGCAGCCTGTCATGATCAAACCCAAGACGCTGACGGCAAGCACTTTGCTGAGGTAATTCACTGAGTAACTCCATGAGAAAACGCCCGGGATCCATCTCTCGGGCGGCGCACACTCTAGCGGAAAAGATGGCCAGATGATATCGATCAATAGCCATCCGAGGCACTGGCAGCGACCTTTCTTTACGCATACCATGCCGCCACTCCTGCCGTCAGAATGTGCTCATGATCAAAGCCAGTTTGCGTAGCCGCCTCACTATATGGTTTGCCGGTTTGTCGTTGCTCACCTTGCTGAGCGTGGGCTTCTACGTCGGCCACATCGCCACCGGGCAAATGAAACAGGCCAGTGGCAATGCGCTGTTGAGCACTGCTCGTTCAGCTTCGGAACTGCTGGGCGCGCAGTTGCACGAACGGCAACTGGAAGTTTCGCTGCTTAGCCGCGCCCCGCTGTTCAGACGTGGCAACCTGGACGATCCGGACATCCTGACGTCGATGGAATTACGCTCACAGTCGCGCGCCGAATATGCCTGGATGGGCGTGGCCGATGCCGAGGGGCGTGTGCGGCAGGCGGTGAGCGGCTTGCTGGTCAACCAATCGGTGCAGGCGCGGCCATGGTTTCAGGCCGGCTTGCGGGGCGCCTACACCGGCGACCCGCACGAGGCTGTCTTGCTCGCCAAGTTGTTACCGGGTAATACAGCAGGCGAGCCGCTGCGTTTCATCGATTTCGCCGCGCCGATTCTCGATAATCGTGGCCAGGTGATCGGGGTGCTGGGCGCCCACGCGCATTGGAGCTGGGTTACCCGGATCGTCGATTCGGCGGTGCGCAAAGGCTCGATGCCGGACGTTGAAGCGCTGATTGTCGACCACGACGGGAAGGTGCTGTACCCGGAAAACCTCATGGGCGAACAGCTGGCCAACCTGCCGACAATGTCGAGCGACGTCGGCACAACGCCTGGCTGGTCGGTGGGCAACGGTTTCCTCACCAGCATTGTTGCAGTGCCTACGCCGGCGGGCACCGACCTGACCTGGTACATCGCCGTCCGGCAGCCGCTGGACATTGCGCTGCAGCCCGCGCGCGTGCTGTTTTACGAACTCTTGATGCTGGGCGTAGCGGCTGCGATTGTCTTCGCCTTGGTGGCCTATTACCTGGCTCTGTCCCTGAGCCGTCCCATTGAGCAATTGGCCAGGTCAGCCCTACGCGTGCAAAACCAGCAAGCCGGGGCGACGTTTTCGCTGAATCACCCGGTACGGGAAATTGCCCAGTTGGGCCAGTCGATGCATGGCATGACTCAATCGTTGCTCGGCAAGGAACGCGAACTGCAGGAGGCCAACGCCTCGCTCGAAGCCACGGTCTTGCAACGCACCGCCGCCCTTACCGAGGCCAATGCCGAGCTGTTGAAACTGGCGACGCACGATGCCCTGACCGGTGCATTCAACCGTCGACGTTTTGATGAAAAACTGGCCGAGTACAGCCTGCTGTTTCAGCGCACCGGGCGCACGTTCGCCTTGCTGGTGATCGATGCCGACCACTTCAAGAACATCAACGACACTTACGGCCATGACGTCGGCGATGACGTGCTGCGGCAATTGGCCCAAGTAATCCAGAACAGCACCCGTGTCACCGATTTCGTCGCGCGTTACGGCGGTGAGGAGTTCGCGGTGCTGCTGCCGGATATCGAAGCGCCGGAGAGCCCGGAGGTCGTTGCCGAGAAGATCCGAGCGGCGATTGCCGGCGCGACTTTCGATACGGTGGGGAAAGTCACCGTCAGCATTGGCGTCGGTCTGGCAAGGCTAGCGGACGGCACCACGACGGCGCTGATCAAGAGAGCCGATCAGCAATTGTACGAAGCGAAGCGCGCGGGACGGAACACGGTGTCGTTCAATTCGGGTGACAGCGGTAAACCGGGTACTTCCTGAAGCCCTCTGCCGATTTATCCAATCGTCGTTTTTAACGCGTTGTACCAGTGTGCATAGGGCGTATTGGCAACCTTATGCCGATTGAAGTCGGGACTGCCGTCGTCCCACCAGACGGGTCCCCGCTCGCCCAACCCTACCTTGGCGGTTTGCACCCGCGCTCTGGCCGCTTTCATGTGCGCGGGATCGCCGCTGGCTTTCGCAGCCTTGACCTCACGGCGCGCGGCCATCAATTCGTCGACGAGTTGCTGACGCGCTTCCTCGCTCAGGGACGGATCAGCGCAGCGCCACAATTGTTCCTTGACCACAAAATAGCGACCGTCCGGCGTCGTCGGGTTCATCGTCGATTCTCCTGCTGGAACAACATGAACTCAGTCTGTCGTGGACAAAGTAGCAGATCGACAATCAGCAATCGGCGTGTGACCCAGATCACATTGTCCTTGATGGGCTACGGTTATCAGCACCGGACAGGCACTAACCGCAGACATCCCCGTCTTTAACTGCAACGCATTACCAACCACGGTATGGGTGCCGCAGCTGCTTGCACCAGCCCGCACGAAAAGGATTCGTCGATGCCTGGACGCCAACAGCCAAAGTCACCGCCAACAATCCCGCCTGGAAGCGCAACACCGAAACCGGTCAGGGCCGGCGCAACATTCCGCCTGATCGTCAGCTTCATGCTACTGGTCATCATGGCCTTCGTGGCCGTCGAGGGCTGGCGGATCTGGCGGGACTATCGCTCGGCTTTGAACATCGAACACACCGGCCATCCGTTGAGCAAAGTCACGGCCAGCGCGGGGATCACCACGGGGCACCCGGCCACGACACCGAGGTGACCTCGGCAACGTTGCTCAAATCGGCTGACCGCTGCCTGTATCTGGCCAAGCAGCAAGGACGCAACCGTTGGTGTGCCGATGACCGGCCGGTTGAGAGATCCAGCGGTGGATAAATGCGGGTCTCGCGCTCACAGCGGACAGTCCTCGCGATCCAGACGCTCGCGCAAAAATTCCACCAGCGCCTGCAC
>JALYPE010000247.1 GCA_030856525.1 Pseudomonadota bacterium
GTTCAATGCCCGTACCATCGTCGCGAACCGACAGGGCGACATAGGCGCCGTCCGCCAGCTTCAGGTCGCCGTGCGAATACGCGGCATAGGTGCTGACCCAGATATTGCCGCCTTGCGGCAGCGCATCGCGGGCGTTGATCACCAAGTTGAGCACGGCGCTTTCCAGCTGAATCGGATCGACCAGCGCAATGGAGGCTTTGGACGTCAGTTCAAGCTTGAGCGCAATGTGTTCGCCGATTGTGCGCGCCAGCAACTCTTCCAGCGAGCGAATGTGCTCGTTGATGTCGACCGGGCGCGTATTCAGCGGTTGCTGACGAGCGAACGCCAGGAGTCGATGGGTCAAAGAAGCAGCGCTCATGGCGGAATTGAGCGCCGCATCCGCGTAAAACTGAACCTTGTCTGTGCGCGAGTCGGCGATACGTTTCTGGATCAGTTCCAGACTGGTGATGATGCCGGTCAGCAGGTTATTGAAATCGTGAGCGATGCCGCCGGTCAACTTGCCCAACGCGTCCATTTTCTGCACTTGCAGCAGCTGGGCTTCGGTGCGCACCCGCTCGGCGATCTCACGTTCGAGCTGCGACGTTGCATCGTCAAGCTGTGCAAGGTGCGAGCGCTCACGGCGACGATGCTCGGTCACATCCTCGACAAACACCAGGCTCAGCTCTGGCGTGCGGTAGGGGGAGATCTGCCATTCGGTTTCTCGCAGTTCGCCTTCCACGCGCATATTCAGCGTGCCTTTCCAGCGCTCGCCAGCCGTCAGGCGCAGGCGCAGCTCACCAAGGATCGAGTCTTGCTGATCGGCGAAACATTCGAGCAAGGCATCCGGGTCAAGGTTGTCATGAATCAGTTGAGCGAACGCATGGTTGCACTCGTGCACCTTGAACTGGGCGTCGAGCACCGCGATCGGCGCCGATACATTGACAAAAATCTCGCGGAACCTCGCCTCACTTTCACGCAGCGCGTTTTCCGTGTCGCGAACCCGCAGCAGCGTGCGCAGGGTGGCGAGCAGCACGTCCGGGTCAACGGGATGAATCAGATAGGCGTCGGCACCGGCGTTGAGGCCGGTGATGATGTCACCGGTCTGGATCGACGCGGCAGACACGTGAATCACCGGGAGCAGGGCAGTGGCCGTTTCCGAACGCAGTTTGCGCACGATGTCGAAGCCGCTCATGTCCGGAAGATTGACGTCGAGGATCAAGGCGTCGATCGCCTCGTTTTCGATCAGCGCGAGGCCGTCGCCACCGGTGCCGGCCTCGAGCACGAGGTAATCGTGACGCTCCAGACGTCGACGCAGGGCGTAACGCGTGGCGACGTTGTCATCGACGATCAGTAGGCGGATATCACGTTTCATCGGCGGATTCCGTTGCGATGGCCAGCGGGATGATCACAAAGAAGGTCGAGCCCACGCCCGGGGTACTTTCCACCCCCACCTCACCACCCAGCAGCGCCGCAAAGCGTTTGCACAAGGACAGTCCCAACCCGGTGCCGCGCAGACGCTTTTGCAGAGGCGAGTCGACCTGGGAAAAGTCCTCGAACAATGCCCCATGCAGCTCGGGAGCGATACCAATTCCTGTATCGCTGACGGCAAATCTGACATGGTCCGCGCCTTCAAGCCGGGTGCTGACCCGCACTTCACCACGGGTGGTGAACTTCAGCGAGTTGGAAATGAAGTTGCGCAGGATCTGCCCCAGCTTCTTGTCATCGGTGTAAAGCCTTGGCAAACCGACCGGCTCTTCGAAGATAAGATCCACGGAACTGGCATCGACGATTGGCCGGAACATGCCCCGCAGTGCGGCGAACAGATCGAACATGTCGAACCACGCCGGCGAAATGCTGATCCGACCGGCTTCGATTTTCGCCAGGTCCAGCAGGTCGTCGACCATATCGCTGAGCTCGCGCGCAGCGGTGCTGACGAAGGCGACCTGCTTGTGCTGCTCGACGCTCAAAGGCCCGTCGAGTTCGTCGCTAAGGAGGCTGGCGATGCTCAAAATTGAGCCCAGCGGCGTGCGGAATTCGTGGCTCATGTACGACAGGAAGCGGCTTTTCAGATCCGAGGCCTGGCGCAGCTCGTCGGCCTGAGTGTCGAGCTCGGCATACAGGGCCAACACGCCCTGGTTGGTTTCGTCGAGCTCTTCGCGCAGGGCCGTTGCTTCGCTCTGCAACTTGGCAATCAGCGCAGCCTGCTCGTCCAGCTGACTCACAGAAACCTCAGGCATGACCGGCCTCCAGATCAATGACGAGTACGGTGACGTCGTCCCGGTCGCGGCAGAAATCTCGGTGCAGGAGGGTGGCAATCACCGCAGGATGGCGGTGCACCAGGCCTGGATAATCCTGCAGGTTCCAACGGGATTGAAGGCCGTCGCTGTACATGATCAATAGCTGTCCATTCACATTAGCGTAGTCAAAAGATTGTGCTTTGCGGTACTGCCCGCCAACGATGCCGGGGTGGGAAACCATGCCGCGGGATTTGTCCGGGGCAATCAGGCAGGCGCCAATGTTGCCGATACCGACGAATCGCAACGCATCATCGTGGCCATCGAACTGCGTGATGGCCAGTGCGCCACCACGGGTGCCGATCATGGCGTGATGGATGTCTTCAAGCAATAGCGTGGCCGACGTGAATGGGGTGAGGGCGAAGACTTCCTCGCCGACGCGGGCAGCGCGTTCAGCCTCTTCGCCATGCCCCAGACCATCGATGATCAACGCACTGATACGTGCCCCATCGAACGCAACGTGCCACACGTCGCCGCAGGCTGGATCGTTGAGCAATGAGTGCTGGCTGACGCCCATACGTCGGTCCGCTGTCTTGTCCTGGCGCGGGTAGAAGCGCGTCAGCAACACTGTGCCGTGTGAATCGGCGTAGACATCGAATACCTGAGCTTGCCGCGCCACGGCGCCAAGGCCAATGCCTTGCGTGCCACGGGTGGAGAACCCATCGGTCAGGCACGCGTGTACATCAAAGCCTTCGCCGCGATCTACCGCGAGCATTTCAATGCCGTCGCCCGATGGCCGCGGCAATACGCGCAGGTGCAGTTCACCTCGAACGGCATGCTTGAGAATATTGCTCGCCAGTTCGGTGGCCACAAGGGCAACGCGCCCTGCATCGGTGGCATCGAAGCCGTGTTCTTCGGCGAGTTTCTGCGCGGTGCGGCGCGCATGACCGATCTGACTACTGTCCTCGATCGGCAGCACCTGCGTCAGCGTGCCTCGAATATTCATGTCCATCGGGTGATCGTTATGCGAGTGCCTTTGCCAGGCTCGGTTTCGAGTTCGAATTCTTCCACCAGCCGTTTCGCCCCCGTCAAACCGAGGCCGAGCCCGCCACCGGAGGTCCAGCCGTCGGTCATCGCCAGCTTGAGATCCGGAATGCCGGGCCCTTCATCACGAAAGATCATGCGCAAACCGGTGCGTGTGCCTTCCTCGAGAATTTGCCAGTCCATGTCGCCGCCACCGCCGTACACCATGGTGTTGCGCGCCAGCTCGCTGACCGCCGTGACAAATTTGGTCAGGTCGATCAGGCGCATCCCGCATTCCTGCGCGAGCTTGCGCGCCAACTGCCGGGCGAGCACCACGTCCTGCTCGACCGCTATTGGTTGAGTGCCGTTGCTGCGCACGTTCATGTGGGTTGCACTCGGTCTCGCAACAGTTTCATGCCGCGCTCGACATTTAACGCGGTGCTGACGCCCGGCAATGTCATGCCCAACTCAACCAACGTAATGGCGACCGCGGGTTGCATGCCGACCAGCACGGTTTCGGCGTCCATGATTTTCGACAAACCTGAAATGGTGCCGATCATTCGGCCGATGAAGGAGTCGACCATGTCCAGCGCGGAGATATCGATCAGCACGCCGCGCGCCGATGTTTTGCTGATGCGCTCGGACAGGTCATCCTGCAGCGTCAGGGCCAACTGGTCATGCATGTCGACCTGTATGGTCACCAGCAGGAAGTGGCCCATCTGTAAAATCGGAATGCGATCCATTGGCTTAATCCGCCTTGTTGACGGTAAGTCCCAGACGGGTCAGGGCCAGTTTCAATGCGTCCGCCAGGTTGGCTTTAGTCACTACACCTTGCAGATCCAGACCCAGGTGCACGATGGTTTGCGCAATCTGCGGACGCACGCCGCTGATGATGCAATCGGCACCCATCAAACGAATCGCGGTGACTGTTTTCAGCAAGTGCTGAGCGACCAGGGTATCGACTGTCGGCACGCCGGTGATGTCGATAATGGCGATTTCGGAGCCGGTGTCGACGATCCGCTGCAACAGCGATTCCATGACCACTTGAGTCCGTTGCGAGTCGAGGGTGCCAATCATTGGCAGCGCCAACACGCCATCCCACAGCTTGACCACCGGGGTCGACAGTTCCAGCAACTCTTCCTGCTGGCGCTTGATCACGGCCTCGCGGGATTTCTGGAAGGTGCGGATGGTGTGCATGCCCAGTGCGTCGAGCAGTTCGGACACTTCCCAGAGCTGCTCGGCCAGCAGTGCCGGATTGTCCTGGTAGTGGTTTTGCAACAGCGCAAACAGCGGGCCTTTCAACGCGAAGATGAAGCTGGCGGTCTGGTGTGAGTCCTGACCGAGCAGGGCGCGGCTGTGGGAGAGTTTTTCCAGGTAATGACGGATTTCATCCCAGCCCGGCACCGCGACATTCTGCCCGTTGCCTTTTTCCAGGCCGGAGATAATCAGATGCAGGAATTCTGCAGTCTGCTGCTTCAGGTCATGTTCCTTGAGATTGCGCGTGGCACCACTGGCTTCGAGGCCTTTTGACCATTCGGCGAGCAATTGCGCCTGATTGTTCTTCAATGCGTCGAGTGTGGTGGTTTGCAGTGCTGCCATGTGCGTTAACTCCCAAGATGGTGTGTGCCGGCTCCCCAAAATCAACCGACGCAGTTCAATGACATTTGCGCTATGAAATAGTTGTTGGAGTCGCCAGGATTTTTCCGGCGTTACATTACTCTAGTTCGTACCTGCCAACCTGCGCTATTTGCACTGGACTCGTGGTTTGGATGGAACCCTGACTTCGAAGTGGCTTCGAAACTTCAAGACCGAGTAAATCGGCCGTGTAACGGCAGCTACAAACGAGGTGACTATGACAGACAAATCGAAGCCGCAGGGGCAGGATCCGCAAGGTTCGCCATCCGATCGCAATGATCCGGCGATTGCTCCTGCTATTGTCCCGCAGAGCCCGGGGCAGATGGGTGGGCAAGCTCAAACAAGTGAACCGGAAAGTGCTGATCAAGCGGTGGATCAGAAAAATCATCACGACGACAACAGTAATGAGTTCAGCCCAGGATTCAAACCCAATCCCGATCGCCCGGCTCCCAGTGATGAAACCGATGCTGACATTGATACCGATGGGGGTTAATTAAGAACACTCAAATAAAAAAGGCTGCATCTCAGGATGCGGCCTTTTTATTGGTTTTCAGTTACTTGTCAGGATGAGCGGCTTGCAGTTTTTTCGCCATTTCCAGATGCTTTTTCAGGTCTGGCAGCATTTTCTGCGCGAAACCTTTCAGCTCGGTAGCGCCTTTGGTTTTGTCGTCGGTAACAGTATTGGCTTCTTTCTCGAACAGTTTGATGGTTTCTTCGTGCGCCATGACCTGGTTGTTGGCGTAGGCAGCGTCGAACGAGTCGTCACGTACCTCGAGGATTTTCTCTTTGGCCTGTTTGACCAGTGTCGTGGTGTCCGGCACCTCGATATCGTTCTTTTTGGCGATGGCAGCCAGTTGCTCATTTGCCTTTGTATGATCGGCGATCATCATTTTCGCGAAGGCTGTGATGTCATCTGATTTGCTTTTTTCCAGGGCAAGTTTGCTGGTCTCGATTTCTGCGATGCCGCCCGCTGCTGCATTGTCGACAAAGTCATTGTCAGTGGCGGCGAACGCGGTGCCCATGCTGGTGCTCAGAGCCACAGCCATAGCGAGGTGGCGCAGGTTGAATCGGTCCATTGGTCAATCTCCACACAGGTTTTTGTATGCGATCAAGATGATCGTTATTCAGTTGAGGGCCGCGCTGCGCCAAAGGTTTTATCGCATTTGCCGGAGGTCGACGAACGGCGCCGCTGGTCTGATTGGCAGTCGACGAACCCGATCACGGAGGTCATTCTGAGGATTGGTGAATGCAATTGATCGCGTTCGCTACCGATCAACCAACGGAGGTGTTCCATGCCGGTGACCCACGATCTTTATCAGGATTTGCAACTTACAAAGGATGAGATCCAGCAAAAACGCACCAAGGATCCGTTACTGGATTCATTGATCAATAAATATTCGCTGGCGGACGCCGAGGTGGTGAAAGCGGAGGAGGCGAAGTCCAACGATGATGCGGTGAGAAAGCTCAAGGAAACGCGACTGCAGGTCAAGGACAAGATCGTCAAACAACTCCAGGCATCATCCTGACGCCGAATTCATCGCCGACGATCGGTGCGTGAATTATTTGAACGGCAATTAAATCCCGGCACCTCGAATGACCAGAGTCCGAATCAACGGATCCTGCGAGGTGCCTCATGTCTGATCCAGAATCCCCCGGTGTGTGTGTGCAGCAGGGCACATCCACTTTCAATTCAACGCATTCAAAGGCTTTTGCAGCGCCGTGCCCAGCGGCAATCTCGCCATGTGAGTGGCTTTCAACGAGCCGAAATACAGCCAGTCGCCATACTCGCGCACGGTGGTAATCGGCGAATAATTACCGTCGCTGCCGTCCTGCAAATTGGCAATCACCTTGCCTTCGACATCGAGCCCCAGCACAAATGCACGTTTCTCCACCGGTGCCGGCAACACGGTCAACGCCCGCACGATGATCTTGCGCAACAGCGGGTGCTGCGCCGTAGCGTCGAGCAGGGCATTGCGCGGCGAGTGCAGCGCCACCCAGAAACGGTCCTTGCCATTGAACGAGAGGTTGTCCGGCAACCCTGGCAGGTTATCGATGAACACGTCGCGGGTGCCAGCCTGCGGTCCGGTCAGCCAGTAACGGCTGATGCGATAGGCGCCGGTCTCGTTGACCAGCACAAATGCCTCATCGGGACCCAGCGCCACGCCGTTGGCAAATTCCAGTTTATCCAGCAGCAGTTCGGTCTTGCCGGTCTGGAAATCGTAGCGCAGCAAACGACCATCGCCGCCGTGCTCGATGATCGCCTCGCCGTCATGGCCGTAACCAAAGCGGCTGGACGCATCGCTGAAGTATGCAAAGTGCCCGGAGTCATCGATCACTACATCGTCGGTGAAGCCGAACGGTACGCCATTGGCCTCCGTGCTCAGGGCAACCACCTGTCCCTGAGAGTCCAGCGACAGCAGGCCCTTGACGCCGTCGGCGATCACCAGCAAGCCGCTGGGGTGACGCGCCAGCCCCAGCGGCCTTCCGCCGGTGTCGGCCAGTACGCTGGTGGTGTTGCCGTCGAGACTGGTGCGCAACACCCGGCCGTCATGCAGCCCGGTGATCAGGACGTTTTCCTCCAGCAACAAGGCTTCCGGACCGTCGATGCTGTCGGCGCCCACGGACTCGATATTTTTCAAATGCTCATTCTCGGCATAGAGGCCGCTGGTGCGCGAGGGCGCCGGCGCCGGTGACCAGGCCACCGGTTGCGCTTTGGTCGGCATCAGCAACAGGTACGCGCCACTCACCACGAGGATGGCCAACACGCCGTGGCGAAAACTGAAAGACCGGTTCACGTCAGGGCTCCTTTCGCTGCCAAGTATCGGTGTGACATCACCCGCAACGCCTCCATTGACGCAGCCGATTCGTGATCGATTCGCCGCTTGAGCCACAGTAGATTGGTAATACGCAGCGCCAGACCGCTGAACTGATACGCCAGCGTACGAGTAAACCGGGTGCCTTCGCCCTCGGCCGCACATTCGTAAGTCAGCTCCAGTGACAACCCGTTGTCGCCCTCGGCGCGCGCGCACCAGCGTCGGCCAGGCAGGTACTCATCAACCCTCCAGCGCAGATGCCCGTCGCGGCCACCCGCGCGAATGTCTTCCTCGAACCGCGCGCCGGCATGCAGGGCGCCGGCCGGCCCGTCAATTTTAAGAGACGAAGGGTGCCACTCAGGCCAGCGAGTCACGGTGCTGGCATAGGCGAGCACGTCAACCGGGTTGCCGGCAATGTCGATCTCATGCTGCATGCGGGTCATGGGCGTTCTCGTCGGGTACAGATGGGTCGGCCACGATCCGTGGTGTCGGCGTGCCAGCAGAGTAGCTGATCGCGCGTGTCCTTGCGGGTTTTACCTGGGTGTCACAAACGCCATGATCCGGTGCAAATCGAAATCAGGTCAGCGGGTTCCAGCGCTGCGACCAGTCGTCGTCGGACTGGATCACCTCGCGCAGCAGGTCGAATGCCCGCTGCAGCGTCGCCGAGTCACGATCGCGGGAGTACACCAGATAGGTTGGATAACTGAATTCCGGCGCCTTGGGCACCGGTTCGAGCACGCCACTTTCCAGGTAGCTCTGAACCACCCGCGTACGAAAATAACCACTGCCGCCATTTTCCAGAATGTACTGCAGGGCCAATGGGCCGAGGTTGAAACTCAGCGCGGCCTTGGCTTTTTCCGGCAGTGCGGCATCGTGCTGACGACGAAAGTCCGGGCCCCAATCGATGTACACGTAGGGCTCGGGATTGCCGGCCAGACGCACCAGGATCAGCTTTTCTTCCAGTACCTGCTCGACTTGCAGGCGTGGCCAATATTCCGGTTGATACACCAGCGCCGCATCGAGCACGCCCAGTTCCAGCTGACGCAGCAGGTTTTCGCCATCACGAATTTCCATGCGCAGGGCATGCCCGGGAATTTTTTCGCGCAACTCGCCGGCCCAACTGAGCATCAGCGGATTGCACAAACTCACCTCGCCACCGATGTGCAGCACATCGTGGTAGCCCTCGGGCAATGGCAAATCCCGGCGCGCTGCTTCCCAGGTTTCCACCAATTGATTGGCGTACACCACAAACGCTTCACCATTGGGCGTCAAGCGTGCACCGGCACGGTTGCGCACAAACAGCGTGCTGCCGAGCTGGCTCTCGAGTTTCTGCACCCGCGCCGTGATCGCGGTCTGGGTGACGTGGAGTTTCTCGGCAGCCGCCGCTAGGCTGCCGTGGCGAACGATTTCGAGAAAGGTGCGGGCGAGGTCGATGTCCATGGGGCAGCCGGTCGAGAGGTGCGCCATTGTAATCGCATACGGACCTTGTAGCAGCTGGCGCAGCCTGCGTCAGGCTCGGACAGCGATCAGACCGATCGGACCGAGATCGGACGCAGGCTGCGCC